>JAOTYQ010000127.1 GCA_029861725.1 Acidimicrobiia bacterium
GGCGAGATCGTGCACGTGCGGCGCTACCTGCTGGTCGCCAACCAGACTCTGGTGAGCCAAGCCCTCCACGAGCTCGTCGACGAGCGGGTCGCTGCCGGTCCGGCTGAGTTCCATATCCTGGCGCCGCAATCGACTCGGTCGGCGACGGCTCAGATCCTCGGCCGAGCGCCGGGCCCGTTCCACTCCCTGAGGCGATACGACCGCGACGCCGACCGGCAGGAGGCGGAGGAACGACTCCGCCTGTTCCGCCACGCGTTTGCTCGCCTCGGTGACGCACTGACCGGCGAGGTCGGCGGTCCCGATCCGGTCGCAGCCGTCCGCAAGGTCCTGGAGCGGGGCAGCTTCGACGAGATCATCGTATCGATGCTCCCCCCGAAGCGATCTCGGTGGCCGAGAGGCGAGGTAATCGCCGACCTCCAGCGGTCGGTGCCAGTCCCGGTGACTGCGCTCATCCACGACGAAGGCGACGACCTCGCCTCATGCCCGATCGGCTGACGCCTCCAGGCAGTACCACCTCCTGCCCGGCCGGTTTTGCTGCGGTTGCCAAGCCAGCACCATCGAGGTGAGCGACAATGGGTTCGAGTGAACGCCGAACGCAAGAGGAGGTCGGATGCACGCGAAAGTGGGAGACAAGATCACGGTCCGAGGGCGCAAGGTCGGCGATCGGTCGCGGCACGGCGAGATCATCGAGGTTCGGGGCGAAGAGGGGGCGCCCCCCTACCTCGTCCGCTGGGACAACGAGGAGGGTGACCATCTGCTCTACCCCAGCAGCGATGCGTTGATCGGCTGACGACCGTCCGGACCTCGGAGTTCTCGCCCAGACCTGAGTGAGGGCTCTCCCCGATATGCAGGACCCCGTGCTCCGTGGATGGTGTCCTCGATGCTGACCGTTCAGCTGTCCGCTCGATTCACCTCCGATCGAGAGCGGCGTCTTTGGCTGTGGACGTTGGCGGTCGTCGTGGCGATCTACTCCACGTTGGGCCTGGCTCGGACCGTGGCGGGAGAGCTCCGCAACCGCGAGCTGCTCGACACCGTCTTCGTCTGGTGCACGGTCCTGATCCTGGCGGCCACCGTGGCCGTCGCGCTGAAGATCCGGCCGGGTGGAGCCGAGATCGGCGTCGCGTTCGGCGTCGTTGCCGTCTACCTGATGATCTTCGTTCGCATGGCGATACCGGAGGAGCGCACCCACCTCGTCGAGTACGGCGTGGTGGCCATCTTCATCTATGAGGCACTCAAGGAGCGAGCGAGTCACGGTCGGCCGGTACGGTTACCGGCCGTGGTCGCCTTGGTGGCAGCGACGCTGATCGGTGTGGTCGACGAGGGCATCCAGCTCCTGCTCCCGAGCCGGGTGTTCGACCCGGCCGACATCTTCGTCAACTTCGTCTCGGCGCTGATGGCGATCCTGGCCACCCTGGCGCTTTCCCGAGCGCGCCGCCTCCGGCCCGATCGCTGATCGGTAGCCAAGCGGGAGAAGAGGGATTCGGAACGGCGCGCCGTAGTGACGTTGGGCCCTGAACACCGGGATCGACCATCGGTACGGTCGGGCCATGACAACCAATCGCATCGAGACCGTAAGTACGAGCGACAGCGGCACGTTCTCCTCCTACGTAGCGATTCCGGCTTCGGGACACGGCCCGGGAGTCCTCGTAATCCAGGAGGTGTTCGGCGTGAACGCCTACATCCGCGACGTGTGCGATCGGCTCGCCGCGGTTGGCTATGTCGCCCTCGCCCCAGATCTCTTCTGGCGCATCGAGCCAGGCGTCGAATTCGACTCGTCGGATCAGGCGACGATCGCCCCCGCCGTGGAACTGGCCGGCAGGTACGATCCGGTCGCGGGATTGTCCGATCTCGGTGATGCGCTCGTGCACCTGCGGGCACTGGAGGAGACGCAGGGCGCAACCGCCGTCATCGGCTTCTGTTTTGGAGGCACGCAAGCGTTCAGAGTGGCGGCCCACCTCGATCCCGCCTGCGTCGTGTCGTACTACGGTTCCGGAACGGCGGACCTACTCGGCGATCTCGACAAGGTCAGCTGCCCAGTTGTTTTCCACTTCGGCGACAACGATCCCTACCTGCCGATTTCCGACGTTGACAAGATCAAGGCCGCCGTGGCCGACCGGAACGACATCACCGTCCACGTCCACAAAGGTGGCGGTCACGCGTTCGACAACAGCTTTGCGCCCCATTTCTCTCAACCAGAGATCGCCTCGGTCGCCTGGACCGAGACGTTGGCGTTTCTGTACCTCCACATCGGAGGTCCCAGCCGTGGTGCCTGACCCCGATCTGCAGCCGTGGAGAAGGGTCGCGCTGACTCGAACGACGGCGGGGTCAAGACTCCACCAGGAGTAAATCTGGCGACAATCGGGCCTGACCGACGGTTCCTCGCGCAACAAATCGACGAGCTGGTCAACGACGGCCCCCAGTGGTAGCTGGTTCAGATAGTGGAGGCGGCGGATCCCTTGGGTCGAAAGGCCCTGCCGATCACGGGCCCCGATCGCCAAGAGTATGGAGAAGCGGGGGATCAGAGTTGATCCGTCGATAGCCCGAACCGAACGACCAAGCCCTGACGTTGCCGAGTTGGTGGCCTGTACAGGGCCGGAAACGAAAGGTTGTGATCGTGCGAAAGCTTCTCGTGTTTGCCGTGCTCACGGCAGTGTTCCTGGTGTTGGTGGCCGGACCGGCTGCGGCTCAGGGCTCTGGCTCCGACGACAGCGTGCTCGTGCGGGTCAACGGTGATGTCGACGTTCCCGCCGATGAGCGCCACGGGGTCGTCGTGATCGTCGATGGCGATCTCGTGTTCGAGAGCACCGCCACGACGATCGTCGTGGTCAACGGCAGGGCCGACCTCGTCGGGGCCACCGTCGAAACGCTCGTCGTCGTCGACGGCATCGCCAACCTCGGAGCCGGGACGCTGGTGACCGGCGATGTCCATCTCGTCGAGAGCGACATCATTCGAGACCCGACGGCCACCGTCGAGGGCTCGATCGAGAGCGGGGCCGGAGTGGGCTTCTCTCGGGGCTTCTGGGTCATCGGGTTCCTGTTCATGCTCGGCTGGGCAGTGATGACCGTCCTGGCGGGGCTGGTGCTGGCCGCCGTGGCCCCCGGGTTCGCCCGACTGGCGGGCAGAACCATCACCGCCGATCTGGGGCCGACGATCCTGGCGGGTCTGATCCTCTGGATCGTGGTGCCGATACTGGGGTTCATCCTGTTCGCCACGATCATCGGCGTGCCGACCGCATTGACGATCTGGTTCGCTCTGCTCCCGGCGCTCGGACTGATCGGTCTCCTGGTCGCCGGGGTCCGACTCGGCGAGTACATCACCCGTGGCACGGAGGGTATCGGCCATCCCTACCTGGCCGCAGTGGTCGGCGCGGTGGTCCTGGTGATCGTCGGTGCCATACCGTTCCTGGGGCCGCTCGTCGTCGCAGTGGCTGGGTTCCTCGGTTCTGGTGCGGTGGCTCTCCACGCTTTCCGGGCGATCCGCAGCCAACCGCAGGAGCCAGCCCCCTCCGTGCCGGCGGCGCCCACTGCGGCCCCCGAGGGCTGATCCGCCGAGCGACGGGGAGCGGGGTCCACCAGTCGCTCCCCGTCATGCGACCGCGTGTGGAGGCACGCGGGGTCCGCCTCTGCGCTCGGGGTTCGCGGCGGGTACAGTCCGGGGGTGCTTGGCCAAGCTTCGCGATCCATTGCTACGGCACCGGAGCTCGGAACTCTTGGCCCGGCGATGCAAGCGAGGCCGGTTCCACTGCCCGGCCTGACCGAGCGCGTGCTCGTCGTCGTCGCCCTCTTCATCTTCAACCATGAGACGCCGAACGCCTGGTTCGTCAACCGGGCGGACGTGACCGACCCTTCCAACCCGGTGCTCATAGTCGCCGAGCTGTCGCTGGTCGGCATCGCTTTCGCCCGCGTCGCCGGCTACCTCAATCTGTTGATCAGGACGTTCGAGCTCGAGCCGGGGGTCTATATCTTCGCCGCAATGACGGCGGCCTCGTTGTTCTGGTCTGCCGATCCGGGCGAGACGATGAACGGTGCCATCGTGTTCATCGCCGTGACGCTGTATGCGTCGTATCTGGTCATCCGGTTCTCGCTCGACCAGATCATCCGTTTGCTCGCAGTGATGTTCACGCTGAGCGCGGTCATCAATCTTGCGTTCATCGTGGCGTTCCCCCAGTACGGCATCGACGTCGACGGCCAGCTCACGGGTGTCTTCGGCCAGAAGAACGCGCTCGGCTATATCGCGGCCCTTGCGGTCCCTACGCTCATCATCGCCGGCCGAGCCTGGAGCGGCGGGCGCCTCATCTTCTATCCGAGCATCCTGATCCATGTCGGGTTGCTCATCGGATCGGAATCCAAGACGATGCTGGTCGCCACCGCCGTGCCGACGATCTCGATCTTCTTCTATCAGGCCTTCCGTGCCCGAAGGACGCTGCCGGGCGCCGTGCTCCTCGGACTGGTCGGGAGCAGCGTGTTCACCCTCGCGTTCGCGACCGCCAACATCGGGCTCCTCGCCCAGTGGCTCGACAAAGATGTCACCTTGACCGGACGGATCCCGCTGTGGGAGAGCCTGCTCTCGGTGGCGTGGGAGCGACCGTTGCTGGGTCACGGCTATCGGGCGACCTTCGGCGGGTTCTTCAGTCCGATACACGAGGTGTGGATTCAGAACCAGTGGAATCCGAGCCACGCCCATAACGCGCTCCTGCAGATCTCTCTCGAGATCGGCCTCATCGGCGCCGCCGTCTACCTCTTCGTCTACCTGCGGGCAGTGACCCGGGCGATCAGGATCGCAGCCGTCGTTCCCGGAGCTGTTGGACTCTGGCCCCTCGTGTTCTTGACGACGACGCTCCTCGTCTCGATCACCGAATCCGGCATGACGTCGGAGCTGCTGGGTTGGACGATGCTCGTGGTCGCCGTCTTGTCGATCTCCGGCCAGCTGCGGCACCGGCGCATGCTGGCCGACGGGCCCGGGGAGACGGGCACATTCGACCATGACGACATGGCCGACGGTCAGACGGCGCTTTCGGCCTCGCGTTGGCGCTGAAGCCCCGGTCGACCGGCGGCCCCCGGGCGAATGAGGATCGAGAAATCGACGGTCAGGGGACCCACCCTGTTCGACCTCACCCGGAAGTCCTTTACCCCTGCTTCTCGTAGGAGTCGAACGACTTCCCGCCGGCCCATCAGGTGCATGTAGCTCCCGGTTGCCCAGTCCTTTCCGATTCGCCGAAGCATCCAGTCGAAGACCGGCTTCGGGAGGTAGTGGAGGAAGGGGAGCATGGTGTGTGGCTCGATCGGGAACCATCGGTTGGGTGTGGTAAGCAGCGACTGTTCTGCGACCCGGTCGGCTTCGGCGAGGAACCGCCGGCGATCGGCCTCGTCGCCGACGTGCTCGAGCACCGCGTTCGACCAGCAGGCATTGAACTCGCGATCGGAGAACGGGAAACGGCCTCCGTCATAGCGAACGAGCGTCAGCCCGGGGTACCGATCCCCCGCCGGGTTCGGATCAGCGATCGTCAGTGCGGTCACCCGGCTGACATCATCGATCGATCGCTCGAGGGTGTTCTCGATGCCCCGGTGCTCGGTGACGGTGAAACCAACGTCGAGTACCGAAGCCCGGTCGTCGGGGCAGAGCTGTAGGAACTGCTCGAACTTGCGGGCGCGGTTCCATCTCTGGAAGCGATTCGCAAGGTTCGACGGGATGAAGCGGGTCAAGGGGTGGGGCTCCGGGCTCGTAGGGGACAGCCGGACCTGGTCAGGTCCTGATCGACGAGTGCTCGATCGGCTGCGGTCGTGAGGTGTCCGTGTGCGGCGGCAGCTCGGGTTGGTCGCCGCCGCTCACGGCGGGACGGGCACCGCTCGGAACGAAGTCACGGCCCACGTTGGCTATCGCCTTCACATACGCGTACTCCCGGAGCGCACCAGAACGCTCATGCGGGTTGATGGGCACGCCCTGTAGGAGTGGCTGGGACGCCAACGCCTCGGCGACCCGGATTCTGTGTCGTCGCCCGGCGAGCGCCGGACCGGTGCGCAGAATTCGCCGGCAACAGAAGGGCGAGAGCTCGTCGACGTAGTTGTCTTTCTCGGCGTAGAAGTCGCTCCCCCAGTTCGACATGCGCTGCTCCCAGTAGAACAGCTCATCGAGGTCGACGCGCCGCTCCGCGGGTAGGGACGCGAGAGAGGCGAACCACCGGTCGAACCGTCTCGATAGAACGTCGAGGGATGTGGGCCGAGACACAGCGATCGAACCAACCGCCGGCTGATCGGACGCGGCCCGGTGCCGTAGTAGCCACCGCGGACGATCTCCCCACCGTTGCCGTTGAGGACCAGAATGCGCTTGCCGAGCGAGGAGAGGTACTCGATCTCCGCCATCTTCGGCAGGTCGCGCCACGCACCTCGAACCGCCGTGACGTCATCTCTGACCGACTGGCTCACGCGCTCGGGAAGCGCGATGTTGGCGTGCTCGGCACCGAGTCGATCGGCGATCTCGGCACCGATCGTGGCGTCGGGGGTCGGCTCGTGGTCCGGGGTGAACGTGAACAGCAAGGGTTCTGCGCCGGCCACCGACGCCGCCACGGCCAGCCACCGGGAGTCGAGCCCCGCGGTGATTGGCAGCCACGACTCGCCTCCGTGAGCCAGCTGAAGGCCTCTGATCGCACGACCGAGCTCGGCGGTTACCTCCTCGAACGTGGCTCGACGATGTCGGAGAGGCAGCCTCGCGGCGCGACCGACCGAGAGCTCCAGCACGTGATTGGAGCGGACCCGTCTCGTGCCGGAGATCGGGCAAAGGTCGCCGACGCTCCGGTACTCGAGTGCTTTCGCTTGCGCCTCGTTGCGCGAGCGGGCCCGGTCGCACTGTGCCAGCGCGCCGAAGCCGAGGTCGCGCAACAGGCCGGGCGACGAGCTCACCGCGCTGGGGCCAGAGCGGGAGTTAGCCCAGAAGGCCTGCAGGCTGCCCCAGCCGTCGGGGACGACCGACAATCCGCCGTCGTCCTCGACGAGAACCAGGAAGCGGCCGACCAGTCGATCCGTGTAGTCGAGCAAACCGTCGAGCCCGCCGAGGGCGTACGAGCGCTCGAGTTCTGCGAATCGGACGGGCTCCGCCGATTCGACGTCGGCCGCGAGCCCGACCAAGCAGACGCAGCGCCCGATCTGGATCCGGGCCTCACTCCCGAAGTAGAGCCACCAGTTCCCCAGCCGCTCCGAGCACATCCCGCTCAACTCCAGCGGCGCCGAAGCCAGCAGGAACTGCCGACGCAGGTTCCACGCTCGCATCCGGCGAGGCTACCGGCCACTCACCAGCTGACACAACGATATGTCTTCACCGACAACCTAGTCGAGGGCGACGGCCCTGACAGCCAGACCGATGATGGCTGCGGCCCCAACCCTCCGCCGAGCGGTGATCTTGCTACCCTCCCTCAGGGGCATTCGGTTCCTGCCGCAGTGAAGGGCGGGTGTGGAGTTCGCGTGGGATCTAGATCTCGGTATGTAGTCGTGACCGTCGCGGTCGCTCTGGGCCTGGGATCGTTCCTCGTCGGCCTTCGCGTGTTCCGAAGTCCCGAAGCGCTGCCGCCACAGCAGTCCGGTACGACGTCGACGACCCTCGCAGCATCGTCACGAGCGGCGCCGACGACGACTGCCCCCGAGCTCCCGAACGCTGACCCGACAGAAGCAGAGGTCGATCAACGGGGGCTTCCCTCTGCGCTCCGACCCCTCACCGCAGGTTGCGACGATCCGGTTGTTGTGGCACCACCGGCGGCCGACCTCGAGACGGTGGTCGCCACCGCCGATCCGGGAACCTGCTTCATGCTCGAGGCCGGCGAGTACCGGTTCCACAACGTCGAGCCCAAAGACTTCATGACCTTTCTCGGAGCCAGCCGGGACTCGACGATCGTCGTCGGTTCGGCGAGCGCCGAGAACGCCTTCCACGGAACGGCGACGGGCGTGACGATTGGGCGCCTCACCCTCACCGGTTTTCAGGGCGACGGAGGAGAGAAGCGCCAGGAACAGGGAGCCATCCGGGGAACGTCGGCGCTGTGGGCGAGCGATCGCGGCGAGATGGCCCGAGATTGGCTGATCGAAGACATCGAGGCCTCCGACAACTTCGCCACGGGTGTCTTCCTGGGCGACAACTTCACCATCCGAGGGAGCACCTTCAGCCGAAACGGGGTCTCCGGTCTTGGTGGGAGCGAGACGGTCGGCGGGTTGATCGAGGCCAACATCGTCGACAACAACGGCGCACAGGCGGCAACCGGCGTGCTCGGCAACGGCGGTGGCATGAAGTTCACGCAGGCCGCATCGATCGACGATCCACTCGTGGTCCGGGACAACGAGATCTTCGGCAACAGCGGGATCGGTGTTTGGTGCGACATCGGCTGCGACGGGTTCGAAGTCATCGACAACTACATCCACGACCAGGAGAGCCGGGCGGTCATGTTCGAGCTGTCCAGCAACGCCGTGATACGGGGCAACCTCCTGGTCAACACCAACCAATGGTCGGACTTCTCCCGCGATTTCAACGCCGCCGCGATCGCCGTCGGCGAATCGAGCGATGTCCTCATCGAGGACAACTACATCGACGGTGCCGTGGCGGGGATCATCGTCAGGCAGACGCAACGACCGGTCCGTCCCCAGGAATCGTTTCTCGACGAGTACGAGGGCGTCACCTACCTGTCGCAGCGGGTCAGCATCCGCAACAACGTGATCCTGAACGCCGAGGCGATGGGCATCTCGACGGGGTCGACCGGGCGGGGGCTCATGCCCGACCTGGCGAGCATCCGGTTCGAGGGGAACGTCTACGACGATCCCGGCCGGATCGTGTTCTGGTGGGCCAACGGTGACCGCTACAGCTTCAACGACTGGCAAGCCTCGGGCCGCGATCTCGGCGGCGGCGTCAACATCCCCGCACGGCCGGTCTGGCCGATCGACTCCTGAGCACCATCGACGCCTGAGCCAGCTGCGACGATCGTCGCGGACGGTCACGAGCCGCGGCCCGGTCCCTATCAGCCGACGACGGGCCGCACCGGCCCCAGCGCCTGTTCGGCCTCGTCGACCTCCAGGGCGCCGGTCATGATGGCCACCGCGTCGTTCATGGTGTGGCTCTGAGGCGTGATGACCGCAGCTCGCTTACCGAGGCGCTGGACGTGGATCCGGTCGGCCACCTCGAACACCTGAGGCATGTCGTGGGAGATCAGGATGACCGGCATTCCACGGCCCCGCAGATCGTCGATCAGCTGGAGGACGCGGGCCGACTCACGAACGCCGAGGGCGGCGGTGGGCTCGTCGAGGATGATGACCCGGCTCCCGAAGGCGGCGGCCCGGGCCACCGCAACCGCCTGGCGCTGACCGCCCGACAGCGTCTCGACGGCCTGGGTGATGTTCTGGACGGTGCCGATCCCCAGGTCCTGGAGGTGCCGACCGGCCTCGGCCCGCATCCGCTTCTTGTCGAGGGTGCGGAAGACCTGGCCGAGGAAGCCCTCCTTGCGGATCTCCCGACCGAGATAGAGGTTGGCCGCGATGTCGAGCGCCGGCGACACAGCCAGCGTCTGGAACACGGTCTCGATCCCAGCCTCACGGGCGTCGTGGGTGCTGCGGAAGAGCACCGGTTGCCCGGCGACTTTCATAGCCCCGGAATCGGGCTCGTGGGCGCCGGAGAAGCACTTGATGAGCGTCGACTTGCCGGCCCCGTTGTCGCCGATGACGGCGAGCACCTCCCCGGGGTACAGGTCGATGTCGGCGCCGTTCAGCCCAACCACCGGCCCGAAGGTCTTGACCAGATCCCGCCCACTCAGAATCGGATCGGTGTCGCTCACGCCTGCACCCTTCTGATCCACTGGTCGAGGGCGACCGCGGCGATGACAAGGACGCCGACCGCCAGCACTCGGTACGCCTGGTCGAGGCCGGCCAGGGCCAGCCCGTTCTCCACCACGGTCACGATCAGCGCTCCGAGCAGGGTCCCGATCATCGTTCCCCGCCCGCCGAACAGCGAGGTGCCACCGATCACCACGGCGGTGATCGTGTCCAAGTTGATGTTGGGAGCCACATTTGGGCTGGCCGACCCCACGCGCCCGATGGTGATCCAGGCCGCGATGCCGATTATCAGCCCGGCCACGGCGTAGGTGCTGAACAGCACCCGCTTGGTGTTGATGCCCGACAGCTCCGCAGCGTCGGGGTCGTCGCCCACTGCGTAGACGTGGGTACCCCAGGCGGTGTTGCGGAGGATGTAGGCGAACAGGGCGTACAGCCCCAGCATGACCAGCACCCCGGTCATGATCTGGAATGGCCCGAGCTTGAACGAGGTGCCCATGACCTTCAGCCCCTCCGGCATCTCGGGCCCCTGGATCGTGCGGGCCTTGAACAGAATCAGCGACAGTGCGGTGAATACGCTCAACGTGCCAAGGGTGACGATGAAGGGCGGGAGCTTGAACTGGACGATCAAGTAGCCGTTGGCGGCACCGGCGGCGACGGCGATGAGTACGCCGACGGCGACAGCGAACGGCGCCCACCAACCGAATCCAGCCACGTTGGAGGCTTCGGAGCTGACGGCCAGGTTGGCCATCATCATCTGGCCGAAGACCATGATGGCGCCGATGCTGAGGTCGATTCCTGCGGTGAGGATGACGAGCGTCTGGGCGATGGCCAGCGTGCCGACGATGACGGTCTGCTGCGTCATCAGCGAGAGGTTGGTGGCGAAGATGAAGCGCTCGTTCAGCAGCGTGAAAACGATCATGGCGACGATGAGCACGATCAGCGGGCTGAGGTACGGATATTTGTGGAGCGTCGACTGGATCTTCGCTACCAGGCCCGAGTCGGTACCGAACTCCTCGGCCAGGTCTGGCGCGGCAGTGGTTGTCACCGGAGAGTCGTCCTTCGCGTTGAGAGAGTAGTGCCGGGAATAATGCCCGAGGGGCAGCGGCCCTGTCGACCGCTGCCCCTCAGATCGGGCTCTGTTGCGTCGTGTGCCGCTAGCCCCAGGCGTTGTCGATGCAGTACTGCGACGTCTCCTGATCGGCGGCGGTAACCGTGTCCATCGGATCGTCGGTGCACAGGGCGACGCCGGTGTCGAAGAACGTGCCGTCGGCCGACGTGTTGGCGGGCGGCTCGCCGCCTTCGGCGATCTCCTTGATGGCCTCGACACCGAGGCTGGCCATGCGCAGCGGATACTGCTGCGAGGTGGCCTGGATGCTGCCCCCCTGCACCGCCTGGACGCCGGCCAGTCCACCGTCGACCGAAACGACGATCACGTCGTCACCGACCGTCTTGCCCGCCGCCTCGAGGGCGGCCGCCGCACCGAACGCGGTCGGTTCGTTGATGGTGTAGACCACGTTGATGTCGGGGTTCTGCGACAGGCAGGTCTCCATCCCGGTCCGGCCGCCTTCCTCGTTTGCGCCGGTGGCCTCGATGCAGACGATCTCGTACTCGCCGCCGGCACCGGTGGTGTAGTTCCCGGTCTCGGGCTCATCGCCGATGACGGTCAGGTCGCCGATGTCGATGCCCATGCCCTGGAGGAAGCCGTTGTCGCGACAGTAGTCGACCGACACCGTCCGGTCGTCGAAGATGATCAGTCGGGCGATGGTCGCCTTCTCGCCGTTGAGCTTGCCGGCCGCCCACTGGCCGATGGCCTCGCCGGCGAGGCAGTTGTCGGTGGCAAAGGTGATGTCGACCACGTCGGGAGGATCGGTCGGCGTGTCGAGCGCGATCACGTAGAGGCCGGCGTCGCGGGCCTTCTGGATGGCGTCGTTGACATTCACCGACATCGGTGTGATCAGGATGCCGTCCTGGCCTTGGGCGATGGCCTGCTCGATCAGGTCGATCTGTCCTTGGTCGTCGCCCTCCGCCTGACCCGAGCCGATGGTGATATCCACGCCGAGCTCTTCGGCCTTCTCCTTGGCGCCCTCCTGCATGGCGACGAAGAACGGATTGGTGGAATCCTTGGTGATCAGAGAAATGGCGACCGAGCCGTCGCCTCCGCTTTCGCTTTCGCCTCCGCTTTCGCTTTCGCCGCCACCGGTGTCGGTGTCGGTGTCGTCGTCCCC
>JAOTYQ010000698.1 GCA_029861725.1 Acidimicrobiia bacterium
GCTCTAATACCTCCACCGATCTTGGCCGTTCACGATGGCCAGGTCCGGCTATCGACGGCCCCGGCGGCGATCGTCTCTGTCGCCTCGGTCACGCTCATCCTCGGGGAAGACGAACGTATCCGCTCGGTAGGTCGAGTTCCCTGACTCCTCGATAGCGAACACCTGCCACCCGTAGCTGTTGCCGGGGACGAAGAAGTCGGTGCCCAACTCGACCTCGCAGCGTCGATCGTCGCAGATGATCTCGGGCAGGTAGTGGCCTTCCTGGTAACGGGAAGCACCGTTGGTGAACCCGCCATCGACGAAGTTGTCCCTCTCGACGTCGTCCTCCTCGATCTTGACCGAGTACTCCACGACCTCGACGCCGTCGCAGGAGACATCATCGAAGCAGTCGGTGACCGGTCGCCAGGAGAAGCTCACCTCGTCGTCGTCGACTTCCACCGCCACCTCGGGATGAGCTGGGATGTCGTGGGTGAGGTGAGCCGTCGACCGGACCCGGGACCCGTCGCTGGTCACACCGGTGAACACGTACTCGCCCTCTGGAAAGCGCCCGAGGAATGACTCCAGCGTTTCCCCCGGGTAGGTCTCCGGGTCATAGGGGTGGTTCGGCTGCGACGCGAAGGTCACCTCGCTGCCACCTTGCTCCTGGGCGCTGCCTGCGAGCTCCGAAGTGAACTGTTGGTCGCCGTTCGGGCCCTGGATCTCCCACGTGACCGCCCCGGTGTAGTCCACGAACCATTGGATCTCGAAATCCGTGCTGTCCGTCTTCTCTCCCTCCGGAGAGATCGTGCCGGTCTCGATCCCGATCGTCGCCAGGTCGAACTCCAGCACCTCCCCCTGAGCCGAGGCCGTCGACGTAGCCCCGATCGTCGCTGTGAGTGGCACGATCGCAACCGCGGCTACGAACGTTCCTTTGAGCAGATTGAGACGTGTCATTGTTCTTGGTCCTTCCTGGAGATGGCCAACGATCCCTTCATGCGGTGCACGCGCCGAAGAACACCCCGGAGAACGGAAGGGTCTTCCGTCCCGTGAGTGCCGTTCGTGCCCGGAACGTTCCACAATCGCTGGAACATTCGTTGGCGTGCTTGGCGAGCGTACTTGTCGCTGCTGACCTTCATCTGACCAGGAGAGCATCGGCCTCGGGGGGCCCTCTCCCTCTCGGTGTTCTCCGATCCACTCTGCCACCACCGAGCGGTGAGGTCGTCTTGGGCCCGATGGCTGCCAAACCCCGGTAGCGACGAACGCCTCGAACCCCTAGGACGAGCCGTAGAGGTGGGGGCTTACCCCGATTCCGGTCCTCGGCCTTGACGCGACCGTCTGCCTATGAAGGGACAGGGATCGCGATCGATTCAGCTGGATTGTCAGGGTCAGCTCGCGCTGTTGGCTGCCGAGACGTGCGATTGGCCGCTCGGAGGGGCCATCGGATCGATCGATCGTAACGCCGCCGGGACCCTCGCACTGCCGGCACGGCGAGGGAAGAAGGTCGCCGCGAAGGGCGCAAGAGTGCCGCTCCTCGCGTTGATCGTGGTCGGGCTGGTACTGGGAACGGCGAGCCTTGCCTACGGCCAGGCAGCGGTGCTCTCCACCGGCGCCGAGCGAGGTGTGCTGGCGTCGGAGCCGCTCGACGGGTCAACCGCACTGCGTTTGGGATCGGAACCGGTGGACGAACGCGAGTCCGACGAGTTGCTGGACGATCTTCTCGACAAGCTCGCAGTCGACGAGCCTGAGCTCGTCGAGCCAACGTCGGAACGGGAGCGGGAATCCGACGCCCAGGCGCCGACGGAGGCCAACCGCCAGGGGCAGGCCGCGGCGCCTCGCGGCCCGGGTGGTGCCGGTCCTGGCGTGGTCCATCTCACGTTCGATGACGGCCCTCACCCCACGTACACGCCAGCCATCCTCGACATCTTGGCTCGCCATGACGCCAAGGCCACGTTCTTCGTGCTCGGCTCGCTCGTCGAGACCTATCCCGAGCCGTTCGCACGGATCGTCGCCGAAGGACACACCGTCGCCAATCACACGTGGAACCATGACGACCTGGCCGAGCTGTCCCAGGCGGAGTTCGATGACACCGTTGGACGCACCCAGGCGGCTCTCGGTCGGCACGCCACGCCCTGTCTACGACCACCGTTCGGTTCAGTGAATGCGAACACTCGGAGTTGGGCGGCCGAGCTGGGACTCGAGTTGGTGCTGTGGCACACCGACACCCTGGACTGGCAAGAGCCCGGAGTCGACGCGATTGCCGACAGCATCGTCGAAGGTGCAGACGGCGGCTCACCGATCCTGCTGCACGATGCCGGTGGCGACCGGACCCAGACGATCGAAGCGCTCGATCAAGCTCTGGGCGAGCTTTCGGGTCGTGGCCTCAGCTTCGAGCCGGTTTGTTGAGCAGGAACACCGATACCCCTGTCTCTTGCCGTTCGATGTCCTGCTATCGGTTGTAAACGGTCGTCCCGAGAATGGTCGTGACCAGTCGAAGGACCCCGCTCCAACCGGGCCTCCTTGCGCTGTCCTGCCGACGAGAACGACATTCTGCGTCGCAGAATCGATCACCGACCTGCGCCCCTATTGGGGGCGGACTGCGACCGGCGTCGAGCAGGACAACCCCACATTTCCCCACCACTCGACGCTTGTGGGTTATTTTGCTCAGAGTAGATCGCCACTACTGAAGGATTTGGGTAGCGCGGGGACGCCAGACGTGCCAGTATCCATCGTGGCGAAGGCCCGTATCGTCTGTTACGAGGCATGGTAGGTCGCCGAAAACTGGGGGGTTACGGTGGTTGAACGCAGGTACTTCCGGCGCGTCATTGGCGTGCTCGTGAGCGCGGTGCTGCTCATGACGACGACCGTCGTGTCGAGCACTGCAGCGTCAGCGGGCCGCGGAAGCGGCGATGGAGGACAGATCACGAACGGTCCGGTAGGCGCCGGGTCCAACCAGAACCTCCCCCGTTGCCGTCCGTCGAACGGCGGCGCACAGGTGGAGAGCGCCAACGGTGAAGGCCGGGATCAGGTATCGAGCCGCTGCCACCGGCCTCGCCGGTGTCGTCCGTCGCACGAGGGCCGCCCCGATCGAAGTCGCTGCAAGCCAAGGCCGAAGCCGACGACGACTACGACGATGCCGACGACGACGACGACGATGCCGACGACGACGACGACGATGCCGACGACGACGACGACGATGCGGACGACGACGACGACGATGCGGACGAC
>JAOTYQ010000128.1 GCA_029861725.1 Acidimicrobiia bacterium
TGCAAGCCGCTATCCAATGGTCCTACGACCTACTCACACCACCCGAACAGCAACTGTTCCAACGACTCTCCGTCTTCACCTCCACCTTCGACCTCACCGCAGCCGAAGCAGTGTCGACCGACGAGAGCGTCGACGACATCGACGTCGACCGCCTCCTCGGAAGCCTCATCGACCAATCGATGCTCACCATCGAGTCCGGACCCTTCGGGCGCCTCTTCCGGTTCCTCGAACCCATCCACGACTTCGGCATCGATCGCCTCGCTGAGAGCGGCCACGCCGACGACGTCGCCACCCGCCACACCAAGTGGTGCTTGAGCCAGGTAACCGAGATCGGGCGGAAGCTGGCCGGCTGGGACGAGATCCAAGCGGTCGCCCAGCTCGAAGAGCTGTGGCCAAACCTCCGCACCGCCTTCGACCGGGTCTGCTCAAACCACGATCGCCACCTGGCCCGCCAACTCGTCCGCCCCATCCTCGGCGAGATAGTCCTCCGCGGCCACCACGAAATCGGCGACTGGGTCGAACGCATCCTCACCATCACCCCACCACACGACCAGGACACCATCGTCTTCGGGCTGTACTGGGCCGCCCACCGCTACACCATCAGCCAAAACCTCGACGGCTACCAACAGCTGATCGAACGCTACGGCGAACCCGACCACGTCCTCATCAAACACGGCCGAGCGTTCGTCGCCGGCAACTACGAAGCACAGGCCGAGTGGTCAGCCGAAGCCGGTGCCGAACTGCACCGACTCGGAGACCACCATCTCGCCGAGCGAACCGACATCAATATCGCCAGCGCCTTGCTGAACCTCGGCCGCTACGAAGAACAAGAGGCCCTCGCCCAAAGACTCGTCACCCGCTACCGAGACCAGGGACCACCCACCTACCTCAACTGGTCCCTCATGCAACTCGGCTACAACGCCCTTTTTCAAGGCCAACCCGACAAAGCTGAGGCCTACTTCAACCAGGCGATAGAGATCGAGGTCCCGCCCAGGACCCACTCCCCGAACCGACCCCTCGAAGCCCGCAGAGCCTTCCGCAACCGCGAACACGGCCGTGCCTACCGAATCCTCCGGGCCTGCATCGACGACATACTCACCACCGACAACATCCAAGCCGGGCTCCTCGTCTGCATCGAGTTCACCAACATGATGGCCAGCATCGACCGCCCACACGACGCCGCCCGCATCCTCGGCTACCTCGAAACAACCGGCCTGCTCGACACCCCGGCCTGGCGGACCCTGATCGCCGACGCGGCCGCCACGCTCGCATCGACCACCCACGACACAGAGACCCACCCCGGGCCCGACCTCGACCATCACCAGGCCCTCCAATACATGGCCACCGTCCTCGACCAGCTCACCGCTGCCATCGAGGCCACCACCTGAGATCGATCGGGCGCGTCGGTCCCCAGCATCAACGCAGCGGCCAACAGGGCGAGGGGCGGCTGCGAGCCGTGGTCAAGCCGGCCGCGGCGGGGCGATGCAAGGAGTTCTGGTGGCGTGCGATGATGCGCTATGAACCTCGTGACTTATCGGATCGAACGGGAGGACGCGGATCGGCTGCTGTTCCTCTTCCATGGCTATAGCGCCGAACAGCACCATCTCGCGGCTTACGTCCCGTTGATCGACCCGCAGGAACGCTTCACTGCCATCTGTCCACGAGCCCCTCACGATCTGGCCGATAGCGACGGTGCATCCTGGTTCGACATTGGTGATGAGGGCTTCGACAAGGCCAGTTTCCACCAGTCCGCAGGCGCACTTCGAGGACTCGTCGACGCCGAGGCCGACGCTGCCGGCATACCGGTCGAGCGGTGTGTGATCGGCGGGTTCTCCCAAGGCGGCTACCTCGCGCTCGCTCTTGCTGGCCAACCCGGCCGTGCCCACTACGCCGGGGTGTGGGCGATGTGTTGCGGTCTGCCTCCGTTTCCAGACACCCCGTTCGATCTCACCCCCGGCGGCGGTCGTCCGGCCCTCGTACAGTACGGGACCCGTGATCCGTTCATTGCAAACGCCGACAGCAGCGCCGCGGCGACTGCACTCAGCGATGCGGGCTGGGAGGTTCGGCTCGAGGGCTACGACATGGCTCACAGCCAGACCCTGGAGATGATGGCCGATGCCAAAGAGTGGTTGGCGACCATCGACTGAATTGCCGTGGCGGCATCACAACGTGGCGCCCGGACTACTCCAGCCCCCTCTTCCAGCCGTACTCCCACGCCTCCGGGTTAGTTGAACAGCTCGTCCGGGTCGAAGTAGATGGCGGATCCGGTGATCAGGTCGTCGTCGACCTCGAGGATGGTCACTGCCTTGGTCGAGAACGGTGTCATCTCGGCGCGGGTCAGCGATCGAGAGTCGCCACTCCAGATCGACTCGACCACGATGACTCCTTCACCAACGACGACGGTCTCGTCTTCGAAGTCGCTGAAGGTGAGCCACGCGAACGTGAATTCAGCGTTCGACTGGATCCCACCCCGACCTCGTATTACACCAACTTCGGTCGGGTCCTGCCACGTCGCGTCCTCGGCGTAGAGAGCGGCCACTGCGTCGGGATCACCCGACAGCCAGGCCTCCTGCCACCGCTCCACGATTGCTGGCGTGTCTGTCGTGTCGTCGCTCGATCCGAGCACCCAGCCAACGGCGCCGGCTGCAACGACCAGAAGCACAGCCAGGAGGCCTAATGCAAGCCAGCTTCGCGGTCCGGTGGGGGAACGTCGATCGTGTTCCGCTTGCTTTTCGTCCTTCGATGTGTCGACGGTATCTGTCGTCATTGGACTCCTCTCACTGATCTACTCTCGCCGTTCCATCGAGGAGCTCATAGAGTCACAGGTCATCATGTCCAGGGATACTTCATTCGCCCTGAGATCGATCGCCATCAGGTCATTCGCGCAATTCCTACTGACCGTTGACAATGCCGGCAGGCGGAGTGTCGGATGCCACGTATCGATGGCCGCCGTCCCTCCTCCCCACGGCACGGTGCCCAGAACCGGGCGCCGGTCAGGAGGGAATGACCATGAAGAACCATCGATCCGATGGACACGTCTGCGCGTTCGTACCGCCGCACGTGCAGCGGGAGGTTGCGAAGCGAGCCGGTGGAGCCGCCGCCGAAGAAGTGCAGTCCGAGCTCGCGGCTGAGGCCCGAAAAGCACGCGCCGAAGCAATCGAGAGCGCGACAACCACCCCCGAATCGGATCTCTCGCTCGCTCCGCCGCCGACCGGCACGAGCCGCCGCGAGGTCTACGACTGCCAGCACGAGACCAAGCAACGCGTCCAGCTGGTTCGCGCCGAGGGCGAACCCGAGACCGACGACGTCGACGTCGCCGGGGCGTACGACTACGCCGGGCTCGTCCGGAGCTTCCTGTCAGACGTGCTCAACCGGAGCTCGATCGACAACCGGGAGCTCGATCTGATCCTGAACGTGCACTTCGGCGACAGCTTCAACAACGCCTTCTGGGACGGGGACGAGATGACCTTCGGGGACGGCGACGGCGTGATCTTCACCGGGTTCGCACGCTCGCTCGACGTTGTGGCCCACGAGCTGGCCCACGGCGTGACCCAGTTCACGTCGGGCTTGATCTACAAGAACCAGTCGGGCGCGCTGAACGAGCACTTCAGTGACGTCTTCGGGGCGGCGATCACGCAGTGGGAGAACGGCGAGACGCCCGAGGATGCCGACTGGCTCATCGGGGACGAGATCATGGGCCCCGAGCTCTATGGCGAGGCTCTCCGGTCGATGCGCCATCCGGGTACCGTCTACGACAACCCGATCCTCGGCAAGGACCCGCAGCCGGCCCACTACGACGACCGGTACCAGGGCAGCGCCGACAACGGCGGCGTTCACATCAACTCCGGGATTCCCAATCGGGCCTTCTACCTCGCCGCGACCGAGCTGGGCAGCACCATCGACGCGACCCGCGTCTGGTACCACGCGCTCCAGCACCTGGCGCCCTCGTCGACGTTCGCCCAAGCCGCCGACCAGCTCGCAACCTCGGCTCGGATCCTGGTCAAGGCCGGCGTTGCCCCGAAGGGCGCTACCCAGATCGTGCGAGGTGCCTGGCGAGCAGTCGGCGTTGGATGAACCGTCGCCGCGCCGTCCGCCGGTGCCTGGTCACGCTCGCGTTCGGTGGCATGACGGTGGCCTGCGGCGGGGACACCGAGAGCTCCTCGCCGCCGCCACCGCCGTCATCTCCCAAATCATCGGTCGTCAGCGATCGCCGAGGAACCGACGACGGCGGCGGGCGACGATGCAGGGGACGATGATGCGACACTCGCGTCATCGTCAGCCGAGCGCTCAGCGGGGGTCTCGGCTGATGACGACACCGCGAACGAGGAAGGAGAGCACGTGACCATCTACTTCGCAGTCGAGGGCGGTTATGCGAACCTCTCCCGCAGCATCACCATCGCAGTGGATGGCGAGGCGACCAAGGAGATCAGCGGCCGGCCATCGTCGCTGCAACTGCCGCCGGACCAGGTGACGGCGATCGTCGAGCAGCTCGACGGTTCCGGTCTCTTCGATCGAGACCGGAACTACCCGGCCAGCGGAGCCGACCTGCAGCGCTACGAGATCCGCTATCAGGATGTCACCGTCGTCGCCCACGACACCGCGGTGCCGCCCGAACTGACCGAGGCGATCCAATTGCTCGAAGCGGCACTGCGCTCTTGATACCGTCCGCCTCAGCCGGCGGGGCTCCCGTTCACAGCATCGGCCGCGATCACCGTCGCAGCATCGATCCATAGGTCGACAATGATCGGTAAGCTTCGCGACTGATGAAGCTTTGGTCGTTGGTCGGGGTCGAGTGGTCCGACTGGGTGATCCGCCTCCCCGGCGGTGGGGGCGCCTGGGAGACCGCCCTCGGGTTCCTGATTCTCGCCCTCGTCGTCTACGCGCTGATCAGAGGCACCGTCGCCATCGGCGACAAGATCACGGGGGCGTTCTGGTCCCTGGTCACGCTCGCCTTCTTCATCGTCGTCGTCCTCGCCATCGCCCGCCTCCAGGACGACGAACCGGCGGGCCCGATCGTCGATCACGAGATCGGCAAGAACGAGTGCCCCGAACAGCTCCTCTCCGAATGCCCGCCCCTCACCCAAGACCCTTACGACGATCCGCACGACTAGGCCTGATCCAGCCTTCGGCCCGGAGCATGGGCACGCGAGCGACGCGTCTCCTACCATCGGAGCAAATCCGGACGAAGCCGGGTCCCAGCCACCCGGCGGTGAGAGGAGTGGTTGCCTGTGGCCTCAGACAGGATTCGCAACGTCGTGCTCATGGGCCACAGCGGCAATGGCAAGACCAGCCTCGTCGAGGCCATGCTCTACCGCGCGGGGATCGTCAGTCGCCTCGGCCGAATCGAAGACGGAACGACCGTCTGCGATAGCGACATCGACGAGCGCGAGCGACACCAGTCCCTCGCCTTGACGACGGCGACGCTTGCCTGGAACGACCACACGGTCAACCTGATCGACACGCCCGGTCATGCCGACTACCGGGGGGACACCCTGTTCGGCATGCGCGCCGCCGAGCTCGCCGTGTTCGTCATCGACGGCGTCAGCGGCGTCCAACCCCAGGACCTTGCGCTGTGGCGGCAGGCCGATCGGATGAACCTGCCCCGAATGATCTTCGTGAACAAGCTCGACCGGGCCCATTCGTCGTTCGAGCGCACGCTCACCGATATCCGGTCGCACTTCGGCTCGCACGCCGACCCCGTCGAGCTGCCGATCGGACAGGAGTCGAGCTTCCACGGGATCACCGACCTGCTGACCGATGAGGCCTTCCTCTACGACAGCGGCACGGCCGACAAGGCACCGATCCCCAACGACATGGCCGACGCTGAGCGCACCGGCCACGAGCACCTCGTCGAGGAGGTCGTCGAGATCGACGACGACGCGCTCGAGCGCTACCTCGACGGCACCGAGCCAACGGCTGAGCAGCTCGAGCATCTGCTCCACGATGCGATCGACGCCTGCGCGGTCTTCCCCGTGCTCTGCGGGTCGGCTACTGCGCCGATCGGTGCCGACCATCTCCTCGACATCATCTGCCGGGTCGGGCCAGCGCCCGGCGACATCGGGCCGACGACGGTCGAGGCCGGAGACATCGCTGTCGACTTCATGCCCGATGAGACCGCAGACCCGCTGGCGGTCGTGTTCAAGACCAGGATCGACGAGTTCCTCGGTCAGCTCTCCATCTTCAAGGTCATCTCGGGAACCATCCGGGCTGACGACGAGCTCGTGAACAGCCGGACCGGCCGAACCGAGCGCCTCCATCAGCTCATCTCACTCAACGGAAGCGCCCATCAAACGATCCGGAGCGTCAGCGCCGGCGACATTGCGGCAGTATCGAAGCTCGACGGCACGATGACGGGCGACACGCTCGCTCCGATCGGCAAACCGGTCACGATCCCGCCCCCGAACCTCCCGGCGCCGGTGTACCACGTGGCGATCAAAGCAAAGACGCCGGCTCAGGAAGACCGGCTCGCCACTGCGCTCCGGCGCCTCGTGACCGAGGACCCCACCCTGGAGGTCGTGCACGACCCCGCGACCCGCCAGACCGGGTTGGCCGGAGCGGGCGAGACCCACATCGCCGTAGCCATCTCACGCATCGAGCGTCTCGGGGTCGAGGTCGAGTCCGAGCTGGCCCGTGTTGCCTACAAGGAAACGCTGACCGCTCCCGTCGTGGTCGAGAGCAGGTTCAAGAAGCAGACCGGCGGCCACGGCCAGTTCGGCGTCGCCACCGTCCGCTTCGAGCCCTTGCCCCGTGGATCGGGTTTCGAGTTCGGGAGTGAGGTCACCGGCGGTGCGATCCCCAGGAACCTGATCCCCGCCGTCGGAGCCGGCGTCGAAGAAGCGATGGGGCGCGGGGGCGTTCACGGCTTCCCGGTCGTCGACGTTCGCGCTGTCTGCACCGACGGGAAGCACCATTCGGTCGATTCTTCGGAGATGAGCTTCAAGATGGCCGGTTCGCTCGCCTTGCGGCTCGCCCTCGAGGAGGTCGGCACGACCGTGCTCGAGCCGATCAGCGAGCTGAGCGTCGCCGTGCCCTCGCAGTACCAGGGCGACGTCCTCGGCGATCTGAACTCGCGGCGAGGTCAGGTGCTCGACACCAGCCCCGACGCAGCCGACAACAGTGTGACGATCCGCGCCCACGTCCCGACCTCGGAGATCCAGCGCTACGCCATAGACCTGCGGTCGATGACCGGCGGCCTCGGCACCTTCGAGGCGTCTCACGTAGATTATCGACCGCTGCCCGAAGCGATGATCGACCGCGTCGTGACCGATGCCGCCGTGGCCAGCTGAGTCGTCCCCCGCCCGAGACCGCGAGCCGCCCTACCCAACACCATCTAGGGCTTGGCGTGTGGACCGCCCCGCTGACGAGGTGATCCGCGAGATTGGCCGGCGCGACGCTGCACCAACGCCCGCGCCCTGGGGCTCCAAGCCGTCGGCTACCGTCGGTCATGCCTTGGAGCGGGACGACGGCATCGGTGAGGGGACTGGTGGCAGCAGCCGTGGTGCTGCTGGCGCTGGCCGCAGCCTGCGGCTCGACCGACGACAGCCCGGCGGCGCCGTCGACGTCGGCCACCGGCGCCACCGCCCCGGCCGACGCTACGACCAGCGCCGACGGGAGCGAAACGACGACCGGCTCCACCACCGGAGACGCCACCGCCAGCGCCGAGACCGGATCGGTCGGCGCCCCGACGCTCGACGACCCCTACGTCGGCACGTTCGGCAACGGCGGCTACGACGTCGAGCACTACGACCTGGCCATCGCCTGGGATCCCGCCGGGCAACGCCTCGACGGCGTCACCACGATCACCGCCACCGCCACCCAGGAGCTGACCCGTTTCAACCTCGACCTGGTCGGGCTGGATGTCGAGTCGGTCACGGTCGACGGCGAGCCAGCGGCCAGCACCCACGCCGAGCCGGAGCTGTCGATCACCCCGGCTTCGCCGTTGGCCGCCGGCCAACAGTTCACCGTCACCGTCACCTATGGCGGCACGCCCGGGCCCATCGACGACCCCTCGGTGTCGACACCGATCCCGTCGGGCTGGCACACCCGCGACGACTTCATCTATGTCGCCGGCGAGCCCGTCTCAGCGGCAACGTTCCACCCGGTCAACGACCACCCGAGCGACAAGGCGGCGTTCACCTACCGGATCACCGCACCCTCCGAGCTGACCGCAGCGGCCAACGGCACGCTGGCCTCCAAGGAGGACGACGGCGCCACGACGACGTGGGTCTTCGAGCAACCGTTCCCCCAGGCGTCGTACCTCACCACCATCCTCATCGGCTCGTTCGAGATCCTCGACGATGGTGAGACCGCCTCCGGCATCCCGATCCGCAACGTGATCGACTCCGACCTCGTCGCCAGTGGTGGCCCAGCCTTCGAGGGGCAGCCGGAGATGCTCGACTTCTTCGAGACGGTGTTCGGCCCCTACCCGTTCGACGTTTACGGCGCCGCCCTCGTCCAAGACGGGTTCGGCGGGGCGCTGGAGACCCAGACCCTGTCGATCTTCGGACAGGACGTGATCGGCCTGGCCGGCATCGCCGAGTTGGTGATCGCCCACGAAGCGGCCCACCAGTGGTTCGGCAACCACGTCTCGATCAGCGAGTGGGAGGACATCTGGCTCAACGAAGGCTTCGCCACCTACGCCGAGGCGCTCTGGTTCGAGCACGCCGACCCGAACTTCTCGTGGGAGGCCTGGATCGAGCAGGTCTCGTTCTATGGCCCCTTCCTCGAGGCGCCAGTGCACGAGCCGGCGAGAGCGGAGCTGTTCGGCGTCCCGGTCTACCAGCGGGGCGGCCTGACCCTCCACGCGCTCCGACGCCAGATCGGCGATGAGACGTTCTTCGAGCTGTTGCAGACCTGGTCCGAGCGGTTCGGTGGTGGGAACGCGTCGACCCAGGACTTCGAGGATCTGGCTGAGGAACTGTCTGGCCAGGAGCTCGACGACTTCTTCGACACCTGGCTCCGTACACCCGAGCTGCCGGCCGAGCTCGACGGCGTACCGCTGGCCGGCGGCCCCTGACCCTGACCCCTGACCCGGGACCGGTCAGCCCCGGGGGATGGTGAACACCACCCGACGGTTGGTGGCCCGGTCGTCGTCGCTGAGCTCCTCGACCTCTGGCGCCCTGAGGCCGAATCCGGCCCCCACAACCCGCGCCTCGTCTGCACCGTTTGCCAGCAGGTATTCGACGACGGTCGCGGCGCGTGCCCGGCTGAGTTGCTTGTTGCTGTCTTCGGTCCCGACCGAGTCGGTGTGACCGTCGACCCTGACGATGAGCTGATCATCGGCGTCGAGCAACCCGAGCAGCTCTATCAGCACCTGCTCGTCGTCGGCGTCGAGCTCCGCGCTGCCGGTCGGGAACTCGACGCGCAGCCCCTCGACCTGGTTCACAAGGGCGTCTTCGAGCATCACGTCGAGCTCGACGCCGGTGGTCACGTGCACGCCCAGCGCGTCCGTCAGTCGCTCGGTCAGCTGCTCGCGCCAGCGGTAGGTCCGCACCTCCCCGGTGGCGCTGGCCGCTTCCTCGTCGATGGCCACTGTGACGTTGGCGTAGGGGGCCAGCGCCCCGGCGACGTCGGAGACACCGAGCAACCAGAGCGGAGGCGGGCCGTCGCCCACGGCGAGCTCGACGCTCCCGAGCCGGGGACCGAAGTGCTGGTCGAGCGACCGCTCGACCAGCAGGCGGTCGGCGTCCGAGCCGACGGTCCCGGTGACCGTGGCCGTGGCGCCGCTGATCTCGACCGTGAGCGCGCTCGAAGGTGCGCGCTCTGGTAGCTGGTGGGCGATCACCTCGACGTTGTCGATGCCCCAACTCTGGTCGGCCGGGTCCTGGAGACCGGCGGCGCTGAACGCGATGTCGATCGCGCTCTGATCGTGAAGGAACGTGCGCTCGATCCGGTACACGCTGTCGGCGGGACTGTCGTCGGAGGCGAAGGTGTACCCGAGCGAGTCGGTCTCGATTGCGCCGGAGCGGGGCGGGTTGAGGGCCAGCGGATGGTTGTCGGGGAAGGACTGCTCGGCCTCGTCGTTGGAGAACGTCGCGTCGATGATCCGGTAGCCGTCGATCCCGAGCCGCCATCGATCGGGGTTCCCGGTGCCCGAGTCCCAGGATCGCAGCACGAACAGGTCGAAGGCCACAGTGATGGCCTGATGCGGCCCGAGATCGCTCAGGAGCAGGTTGACCCGCTCGTTGCCGAACTCCCCGAGGAAGTTCCGGTCGCCGGCCGGGGTGGTGGAGACTCGATCGATGCTCCACTCCTCGCCGGGAGGGCTCTCGAAGTCGGCGCTGAGGACGACCGTGTCGACCGGCTCGCCATCGGAGGTTTGCTCGGCTTCGGCGGGGTCCGACGTCGGCGTCGCCGACTCGGTTCCCAGCTCGTCTTCGGCCGGCTCCGCTTCAACGTTGTCCGACGAGGTGCAACCGGCGATCGCAATCAACACCGCGACCAGGCCGGCGACGATCCGCCGGCTCGAGCGGCGGGCGGATCCCGGCGTCTTCGACCAATAGTTGCTTCGTGCCATCACCGCCGACGCTAGCTGACCACCGCCGTCGTGTGGCGCAGCCCCGGCGGCCGCCAGCCCCGGGTTTCGGCACTCACGAGACCTACTGGGTCGAGCTCAGCCCCCTCCGCCGACGTCGACCCAGTACGCCTCCCACAGCAGATCGGCCAACCCCTGACGGATGCGGGCCGCCTGACCGAGGAGGGAGATGACGTCCTCGCGACGCTGCTCCGCCGGCTCGTTGGATGCGATGAGCCGGTCGAGCTCGCTCAGACCCTCCTCGAAGGTGGCGAGCAGCTGGCGAGCCCGGCCCGAGAGCGGGGGCACGTCCACCTCGAGCTGGGCGACGACCCCGGTCGGACCGCTGAGGTCGTCGAACTGGATCGTCGCCAGTTCCTTCAGCCCGCTGAGCGCTTTGGTCAGCTGTTCGTGCCACGCGGTCCCGAGTCCGACCGGTGCGGCGAGGGCGCGCTCGATCTCCGACATGTCCTCGCCGATCTCGGCCCGTCTCGCCCGGTAGTCCGAGAGCTCGGGCTTGTGGTCGTTGTCGCTCCCCATGCGGCCCCTTCCGACATGCGGGTGATCGCCACCCGGACCTCTCAGTAGGCGCGCGGACGCGTCGGCGGCGCAAGCGGCGGCCGATCGGATCGCGCTGAACCGGCCGTCAGTCGAGGAGCTCGGCCACGGCGGACTCGACCGCGGTGCCGGCGAAGAA
Organism: Acidimicrobiia bacterium; assembly: GCA_029861725.1. Taxonomy (GTDB): domain Bacteria; phylum Actinomycetota; class Acidimicrobiia; order Acidimicrobiales; family SZUA-35; genus CADEDH01. The sequence continues at coordinate 11,211 of JAOTYQ010000128.1, forward strand.
GTTCGGGTTGGCTTCGGCCCAGAACCGGGCCGGGTTGGTGAAGACGAAATCGCGGAAGTCGGCGTCGGTCATCAGCCCGGCCTCGACCAGTTCGTGAGCCTCGGGCAACACCTCGTTCATGTGCTCGACGTCGAAGTGCCCGATATCGGAGCCGAGCATCGCTCGCAGCGGCCGCCCGTAGGGATTGTGGTCACGGCTGAATGCAACGCCGTTCATCCGATCGTCGGCCTCGCACCCGAACCAGAATCGGTCGAGGAACAGCTCATCGAGATCGGCCTTGGTGTCGATAGCGCACCGGTGGAAGTCGTCGAGGTCGTCGATCCCGCCGGTACGTCCGTCGCTCGCCGCCATGCGGTCGGCGCCGGCCTCGACCGCCGAGATGAGATCGTCGTCACCGTGCTTGCGGACGAGATCGAGTAGCTCGTCGACATCGAGGTTGGTGGGCCGGGTCGCTTCGAGCCCCTCCCGGCCTCGCTTCTCCCAGTGCTCGACCAGATCGACGAGCAGCTGGCACGCCCAGCCCGCTCCCCCCTCGAGGAAGCCGAACTTCAGGCTCGGGAACCGTTTCGTCACCCCGCCGAGGAAGAGGGCCTTGCAGACCGCTTCGCCGGCAGCGGCGAAGTGGCCGATGTGGTTGTAGACGAAGTTGCTCGGCGAGGTTCGCAACCCGAACCGCCGGGTGCCGCTGTGGAAGGTAGGTGAGACGCCGATCTCGACGCAGTGCTGCCAGACCGGGTCGTAGTCGAACGCCGAGTCGAGTCCGAGCACGTCCCGCCAGCCGAACCGGAGAGCGAGG
>JAOTYQ010000699.1 GCA_029861725.1 Acidimicrobiia bacterium
GCCGCGCTCGACGCTCTCTTCGCTCCGGAGGTCCATGACAAGGACCGTCTGGTGGATTTGCTCGGCAGCTTTGTGGGAGCGTCGGAGCCTCGATCGATCGAGGAGTCGTTCTTCGCTGTTCGTCGCACGCTCGAAGTGTTGGGTTCTCACCGGCCGGTGGTGATGGTGGTCGACGATATCCAATGGGCGGAACCTCTGCTGCTCGATCTGCTCGAGCACCTTGCTGAATGGGTTTCTGGTGGAACTGTCCTCATTGTCTGCCTGGCTCGGCCCGAGATCCGTGGCATTCGTGCCTCGCTGGCCGAGCCGGGCCGCCGGGTGGCGACCGTCGTGCCGGTGGAGGGCCTCGCTCCCGCTGCCACCGAGGAGTTGGCCGCTCGACTGCTCGGGGTCACTCAACTTCCTCGAGACCTCGTGTCACGGCTCCCCGAGTCGACCGAGGGCAATCCTCTGTTTGTCAGAGAGCTCGTTCGGATGCTGGCCGATGACGGCATCATTGTCCGAGATGGTGACTCCTATGGGCTCACCATCGATGCTGAAGCCGTCGACGTCCCGCCGACTATTCAGTCGTTGCTGGCAACCCGGGTCGAACGCCTTCCTCACGACGAGCGACGCATCGTCGAGCTGGCCTCGGTTGTGGGGTCGGAGTTCTCGCGAGGGGCGCTGGTCGCCGTGGCCGGCGACTTCTCCAGCGCCGAGGTGGATGCGATCATCGAGCGCCTGCGCCGCAAGGAGCTCGTCGAATCCACCGGCACGTATTGGGGCGACGAACCCATCCTTCGGTTCCACCACGTGCTCATTCGTGACGCTGCGTACCGGCGTCTGCTCAAGGGAACCCGTGCCGATCTCCACCTCGCTATCGGCCGGTGGACCGAGGAGACGGCCGGCGTCGTGATCGGTGAGCACGACGCAACCATCGCGTTCCACTACGAGCAAACGCATCAGTACCGCGGCGAGCTCGGTCCACTCGACGACGAAACGCGGGCGCTCGGAAACCACGCCGCCAACCTGCTGCACGCTGCTGCGAGGCGAGCGCTGGAGAGTGACGACCTTGCCGCGGCTGGGTCTCTCGCCCGGCGGGCCCTCGCCCGCTTGGATGAGCGCGATCGCATCCGTCCAACTGTTCTGTTGTTGGCGTGTGAGGCTTTGGCATCGTCGGATCTGCCTGCGGCTCGTTCGGTTGTGGCGGAGCTGGCAGCGGTCGCCTCCAATGCGCGGCTCGCAGCGTGGGTGACGTGCTTCGAGAGTCAACTCACGGTCATGACCGACCCCACGGGTCTACTGGAGGCTGCAGCGGCATGTGAGGCCAGCGCGCTGACCTTGGCCAAGCTCGGTGATATGGCCGGCGTCGCCAAAGCGCGCCAGATCCGAGCCGCGGCCCTGGCACGGCTCGGCCGAGTGGGTGATTGCGAAGCCGAGCTCGACCTCGCCCTGACCGCGGCGCGGGCCGCTGACGACCGTCGACGCGTGGCCGCGGTCTTGGGCGCGGCACCGCTCGCCGCGTTGTGGGGGCCTTCCCCGGTACCTCGGGCCGGAGGACGCTGCCTCGATGTCATACGTCTGTTACGCCTCACCGTCCGCTCGCCCTCCGTCGAAGCCGTCTCGGTACGCTGCCAGGCCCTGCTCGAGGCCCTGCGTGGTCGCTTCGATGCCGCCCGCGCCATGCTCGATACCTCCCGCACAACGGCCCAAGAGCTCGGTCTACGACATGGCCTACTGGAGACAGAGTTGTACGCTGGCGTCGTCGAACTCCTGGCCGACGAACAAGTCACCGCCGAGGCACACCTTCGCATCGCCCACGCCGGTCTCGACCGTCTCGGAATCGGCGCCGACGCCGGTCAGGCGGCCGCCTACCTGGCCCGATCGTTGCTAGTACAGGACAAGCTCGACGAGGCCGAAGTTCTGGCCGTCGAGGCCGACGAACATGCAGGCCAGAATCTCCAGACGACGATCGTTGCGAAGTCGGTACGGGCCGAGATCCTCGCCAACCGAGGCCACCACGATGAGGCTGTTGCGCTCGCCAGACGAGCAGTGGCAATCGCAGGAGACACCGACCTCATCATCGATCACGCGAGCGCCATGGCAGCGCTGTCACGAGTTCTGCACACCGCCGGTCGCGTCGACGACGCCATCGAGGCAGGGCTCGAAGCCGCCCGCTTGTGGCAAGCCAAGGGAGCTTCGGTGGACGTGGGCAGATTCGACACTGCGTCGCCGCTGACTCGGGAAGCGCTGCGCCCCGAACGGACAGCTGCGCTCGATCGGGACCACCAACGGTGGGAGCCCTCGGACGATGAGCGAGCGGCCCTCGCGGCACAGTCTCCGCAGGGCCGGCGGTTCCTTGCGCTCGAGGCGTCGGGCACTTTCGATCTGGATCGCTACATCACGATGCTCGCCCCCGATCTGGTCGGCGACGACCGACGTCACGCCTCCGGCACTTCGATGGGTGTCGGCGGGCGGGATGACTTCATCGCCGGCCTCGAAGCCTTGCGCGCCGTCGGCGGTAACTACGCCCAGCTCACCCCGCTCGCTGCCGAAGGGGACCGGCTGCTGCTCGTTTGGGGCGTGGGTGACTCCGGGGACGGGAACCACACGCCGTTCATCGTTCTCCTTCGATGGAACGACGACGATCTCATCGATCTCATCTCTGTCTACGGAGAAGACCAGCACGAGCATGGAGGCCGAGCTCGCCCGGCTCGCCTCGGTCGGCGCCGCTATCGAGCTCAACTCACCTGCGAAGCCAGCCGACGACGACGGGGCCTCGGAGATCACCGAGCCCGCTGCACCCAGCGAGGCGGCAGACCGGGCCGGCACCACGAGCGTCAACGCTGCTTCGAGAATCTGGGTTTCCCACCTCACCCCGGCCGTGAACGCCAACGACTGGGTGACCGCCGGGCGCATGCTGTCTGACGAACTGCAGTTCGAAGTCCACCGCCGAACGGTGAGCGGGGTGGTCGGGGGAGGCAAAGCCGAGTTCCAGGCCCAGGCCAGCTCATGGATCGATCTCGGCTTGGTGACCGAGACAATCGCGATGGCGGTTCGTGGCGACCATCTGGTCCTGATCGAGATCCAGCAGCGCGACGGCGGGGACTTCGAGGTGATGTTGTTCGGCGTGGTCGAGGTGGACGAATCGGGTGCGGCTACCTACCTCGGCGTGTGGGACGAGGATGATCTTCAGCTCGCGTCGACGAGCTGAATCG
>JAOTYQ010000700.1 GCA_029861725.1 Acidimicrobiia bacterium
TGGAGCCAGGCTCGGCTGCGTCTTCGGGCTCGAGGAAGCGGGGTACCCGACCGAAGACGGCGCTACCGGCCGGCCCGACCACCGACACGCTGGCCGGCCGGACGGCGACCTCGAAGCACCGACGGAGCGAATCGACCTCGAGGTCGACGAGCCCGGCCCCGACCCGGTGAGCGATCGGGTCGACCAGGGGCTCGCCGTCCACGACCAGCGACGCCAACCGGCCCCGCTCGAAGCGGTAGTCGACCGCGACCGGTTGATCGGTGGCGGTGAACGCCACCCGCTGGGGCATCGTGGCCACGTTGCGGAACCCCGTTGCCACACTCGAGGTGTAGCGGTCGGACTCCCGGTTCAGCGCCTGGAGGGCCAGGGCCGCGGCGGCGGCCGCGACCGCCCGATCGTCGCCCTCGAGGAGGGGGCGTCCCAGTTCGGCGGGATCGTTGCGCTCGAGAAAGGAGCTGTCGCCCCTGGCGACGTAGTCGGGGTGGCGTAACGTCCGAACGAGCAGCTCGCGGTTGGTGGTGATCCCGTCGACCACCGTGGCCGCCAGCGCAGCGGCCAGCCGCCGCGTCGCCACCTCCCGGTCGGGCCCCGAGGCGATCACTTTGGCGATCATCGGGTCGTAGAACTGGGTGACCGTCCCTACCGGGGCGAGTGGACGGCCCGGGATGGAGGGGTCGAAGGCGCTGTCGAGACGGACCGTGTCGGGCACGGAGAACCCGTGGACCAGGCCGGTCGAGGGCCGGAAGTCGGCGGTGGGGTCCTCGGCGTAGATCCGGGCCTCGACCGCGTGGCCCGTCGGCTCGCCGATCTCGGCTTGGTCGGGAACGGCCTGCCCGGAGGCGACCTGCAGCTGCAGCTCGACGAGGTCGACGCCGAGCACAGCCTCGGTCACCGGATGCTCGACCTGCAGCCGGGTGTTGACTTCGAGGAAGAAGAACTCGGCGGAACTGCCGGCCGAGCCGGGGGCGAGCAGGAACTCGACGGTGCCGGCGTTGGTGTAGCCGATCGCCTCACCGGCTCGCACCGCCGCGGTGTGCAGGGCGGCCCGGGTGGCGTCATCCAGCGAAGGGCTCGGCGCCTCTTCGATGATCTTCTGGTGACGACGCTGGATCGAGCACTCCCGCTCGCCGAAGTGGACGACCCGGCCCGTGTGGTCGCCGAAGATCTGCACCTCGACGTGCCGCGACGGCGACACGTACCGCTCGGCGTAGAGCGTCCCGTCCCCGAAGGCCGACTCGGCCTCCCGGGCGGCGCCGGCGACGGCGTCGATGAGGTCTCGAGCAGACCCGACGATCCGCATGCCGCGGCCGCCACCGCCAGCCGATGCCTTGACCAGCAGCGGGTAGCCGACCCCCTCAGCCACCTCGTGCAGCTCCGATCCTGCGAGCCCGGTCAGCTCGGCCGACCCGAGGAGGGGCACCCCGGCGGCCTCCATGCGCCGCTTCGCCTCGAGCTTCGAGCCCATCACGGCGATGACCTCGGGGGTGGGACCCACGAACGTGATGCCGGCGTCGGTCACCGCCCGGGCGAAGTCGGCGTTCTCGGCCAGGAATCCGTAGCCGGGATGGACGGCGTCGGCCCCGGTGCGGCGGGCCGCGTCGACGATGGCGTCGATCCGGAGGTACGACTCGGCCGGAGTGCTGCCGCCGAGGCTGACCGCCAGGTCGGCGTCGGCCACGAACGCCGCGCCGGCGTCGGCATCGGAGAAGACGGCGACGGTCTCGATCCCGAGCTCGCGGCAGGTCCGCATGATCCGGCGGGCGATCTCGCCCCGGTTGGCGATCAAGAGGCGTTGCAGCATCGTTCTCCTACATCCGGAACACGCCGTAGCCCCGCTGGCCCCGGCACTCGTTGGTGAGGGTCGCCGACAGGGCGATCCCCAGCACGTCCCTGGTATCGCGGGGATCGATGAGCCCGTCGTCGTACAGCTGGCCCGACATGACCGTCGCCTGCTCCTCGTGGTGGATCTGCTCCTCGATCTCCCTGGTCCGGGCCGCGTCGGCGTCGGCGTCGAAAGGAAGGCCTCGGTCCTCGGCCGAGCTGCGGGCCACGATCGACAGCGTGCCGGCGAGCTGCTCCGCCCCCATGACCGCCGTCTTGGCGTTCGGCCACACGAACAGGAAGCGGGGCTTGTAGGGCCGCCCAGCCATCCCGTAGTTACCGGCACCGTACGAGCCGCCGATCTGGAGGGTGAGGTGGGGCACGGTCGAGTTGGTGACGGCGTTGATCTGGTGCGAGCCGTGCTTGACCATGCCCCGTTGCTCGTAGCTGGTGCCGACCATGTACCCGGTCACGTTCTGCACGAAGAGCAACGGGGTGTCGACCTGGTTTGCGAGCTGGATGAACTGCGCCGCTTTGTTGGCGTCCTCGTTGAGCAGCACCCCCCGGTCATTGGCGAGGATCCCGATCGAGTAGCCGTGCAGGTGGGCGAAACCGGTGACGAGGTTCGGGCCGTAGGTCGGCTTGAACTCGTCGAACTCGGAATCGTCGACGACCCTGGCGAGGACCTCGCGGACGGGAAACGGTACCTTCAGGTCGGCCGAGACGATGCCGAGGATCTCGTCGGGGTCGTAGCGGGGGTCGAGCGTGGCCCGATCAGGTCCGGGACCGAGCTTGCGGTAGGTCAGGTCGGCGACGATCTGGCGGCCGAGGCGGAGGGCGTCGTGCTCGTCGACCGCCAGGTAGTCCGACACACCCGATACGCCGGAATGCATCGCCGCACCGCCGAGATCCTGCTCGTCGGCGTCCTCCCCCGTCGCCATCTTCACTAGCGGGGTGCCGCCGAGGAACACCTTGGCCTGATGATCGACCATGACGACGTAGTCGCTGGTTCCCGGCAGGTACGCCCCGCCGGCGGTCGAGTTGCCGAACACGAGCGACACGGTCGGAATGCCGGCGGCCGACAGCGCGGTGATGCTCCGGAAGACCTCACCGGCGGCCAGGTACAGCTCGAGCTGGTGGGGCAGGTCGGCACCGCCCGATTCGACGAGGAACAGCATCGGGAGCCGGTTCTCGTGGCAGATCGTCAGCGCTCGGAGGATCTTGCGGATCGTGATCGGATTCATCGACCCGCCCCTGACCGTCGGATCGTTGGCGAGGATCACGCACTCGGTGCCCGACACCTGACCGATCCCGGTGACGAGGGCGGCCCCGACGGCGAACTCGGTCTCGGCTCCGGCGGTCACCGAGAGCTCCA
>JAOTYQ010000701.1 GCA_029861725.1 Acidimicrobiia bacterium
CGGGACCGCTCGGAACCACGTCGGCGACGCCCCCTTCGTCGTCATGCTCGGCGACGACATCATGCACCCCTCGGCCGGGGTCGTGAAAGGGATGATCGACGCCTACGAGGAGCACGGTTGTTCGATCGTGGCGCTGATGGAGGTGGCGAAGGAAGACATCTCGAGCTACGGCTGCGCCGGTGCCCGACCGCTGGGCGAGCGGTTGGTCGAGGTCGAGGAGCTGGTCGAGAAGCCACGACCCGATGTGGCGCCCTCCAACCTGGCGGTGATGGGCCGGTACCTGTTCACGCCGTCGATCTTCGACGAGATCGACCGGACCGAACCCGGGGTAGGCGGCGAGATCCAGATCACCGACGCCATGGCGGGGTTGATGGGCCGCGAGCGGATCCTGGGCTACACCTTCGCCGAGGGGCGCTTCGACACCGGCAAGAAGCTCGACTACCTGCGGGCGGTCGTCGAGCTGGCCCTCGAGCGCGACGACATCGGTCGTGAGTTCCGGCAGATCCTGGTGGAGATCGTCGCCCGCGACGGGGGGTTCGGCTGAGCGAGGGCACGACGAGCCGTCGCCCCGTCGAGTGGGGAGCTCGGCCGTCCGGGAAGCTACGTTGGCATCATGATCTCGCTGGAAGAGGCCCGGATCCGGATCAACCGTGACCTGATCGTCCTTCCGATCGTCGACGTGCCGATTCAGTCGGCCCGCGACATGGTGCTCGCCGAGACCGTCACCGCAACCGAAGCCATCCCGCCCTTCGCCAACACCGCGATGGACGGTTTCGCGGTGCGGGCCAGCGACACCAAGGGCGCCACCAAGGACGAGCCGGTGGCGCTCCCGGTCGTGGCCACGATTCCCGCTGGCGGTATCGCCCCCCGGGCTCTGGAGATGGGCGAAGCGATGCGCATCATGACCGGAGCCCCGATCCCGGAGGGGGCCGATGCGATCGTCATGGTCGAGCTGACCCGACCGGCCGGCTTCGACGTGCTGGTGCAGGCCGAGGTGCCGGAAGGCAACCACGTTCGCCCGGCCGGCGACGACATCTCGGCCGGGACCGAGGTCTTCCACCCCGGGACCGTCCTCACCCCTGGCCACCTCGGTGTACTGGCCAGCATCGGCCGCGAGACCGTCAAGGTCTACCGCCGGCCACGGGTGGGAGTGATGTCGACCGGTGACGAGCTCGTCGAAGGACCCGAGCCGCTCCAGCCCGGCCAGATCCGGGATTCCAACCGCCTGACCCTCCTCTCGATGGTCGCCGAGGCCGGTTTCCACCCGGTCGACCTCGGACTGATCCGCGACGACGAGGCGGCCATCCGCAATGCGTTGAAGCGGGGGGTGGAGCAGACCGATGCCGTCATCACCTCTGGCGGGGTGAGCATGGGCGATTTCGATCTGGTCAAGGCGGTTCTCACCGAGCTCGGTGACTTCAACTGGATGCAGGTCGCGATCAAGCCGGCCAAGCCGCTGGCGTTCGGCGTCATGTCGAACACCCCGGTGTTCGGGCTACCCGGCAACCCGGTGTCGTCGATGGTGAGCTTCGAGCTGTTCGCCCGCCCGGCCCTGCGTCGCATGATGGGCCGACTCGACGCCGAGCGACCGACGATCAAGGCCATCGCCGATGAGGCCATCCACCGGCACCCCGACGGCAAGACCCACTTCGTCCGGGTCGTCGTCACTCAGCAGGGCGACGGTGCCTGGCACGCCCGGTCGGCCGGCGGCCAGGGGTCGCACCAACTCAGAGCGATGGCGTCGGCGAACGGTCTGGCGATTCTCGCCGACGGCGACGGCGTCGAGGCCGGCGCAACGATCAACGTCCTCTACCTCGGCTGAGTGAACCCGCGAGCGTTCCGATTCGCCGGCCGAGCCGGCCCGCGACTGGTTTGGATCGGCTCATCGGTTGGCCGATACCCTGTGCGCGGTGGCAACAGAACTCGTCGATCGCTTCGGTAGGGTCCACACCGACCTCCGCATCTCCGTCACCGATCGCTGCAACTTCCGCTGCCAGTACTGCATGCCTATGGAGGGGATGGAGTGGCTCGATCGGTCGGATCTTCTGACGTTCGAGGAGATCACTCGGGTCGCACGCGTGCTGGTCGAGCAGTGCGGGGTGTCCTCGATCCGTCTCACCGGAGGCGAGCCGACGGTCAGAGCCCGGCTTCCGGTACTCGTCGCCCAGCTGTCCGAGCTCGGCGTCGACCTCTCGATGACCACGAACGCCGCCACGCTCGCCCAGATCGCCGACGACCTCTGGACTGCTGGCCTCGAGCGGATCAACATCAGTCTCGACACGCTCCAAGCCGACCGCTTCTACGAGCTGACGAGGCGAGACTCGCTTGCGGCGGTGCTCGAGGGCATCGACGCCGCGATCCGGGTCGGCTTCGAGCCGGTGAAGGTAAACGCGGTGTTGATGCGGGGCATCAACGACGACGAGGTCGTCGACTTCCTCGATCTCGGTCGGAGCAAGGGCGTGATCGTGCGGTTCATCGAGTTCATGCCCCTCGACGCTCAGGGCGAGTGGTCGGCCGACCGGGTGGTCTCCTACAACGAGATCCTGACCCGGGCGGCGGAGTACTTCGATTTCGACCCCGTCGAGCGAGGCTCCAGTCCGGCCGAGCGTTTTGTCTACCGCGATGGGAGAGGCGAGTTCGGCATCATCGCCAGTGTCAGCGAGCCGTTCTGCGATTCGTGCGATCGAATCCGCTTGACCGCCGACGGTCAAGTACGGAACTGCTTGTTCGCCCTCGACCATGTCGATGTTCGAAGGGTGCTCCGTGGCGGTGGTTCCGATGATGACCTCGTCACCGCAATCGCTGGAGAGGTCGACCGGAAATGGGCCGGCCACGCGATCGGTCAGGTGCACTTCCTCCGCCCGTCGAAGTCGATGAGCCAGCTCGGTGGGTAGCGAAGTGCTCCCTTTCCGCGCGAACTCGCACTAGGTTGGTGGCGTGGCCGAGCGAGAATTGACCCACCTGGACCCCTTGGGCCGTGCCCGAATGGTCGATGTCACGCCCAAAGAACCGACGTTTCGGCGAGCGGTCGCTCGTGGTCGCGTATATATGCAACCGGAAACGACGTCACTCGTGGCCAGGGGTGCGGTGACCAAGGGCGATGTCCTGGCGGTGGCCCGAGTCGCCGCGATCCAGGCAGCCAAGCGGACCGCTGACCTGCTGCCGCTGTGTCATTCGGTCATGAT
>JAOTYQ010000702.1 GCA_029861725.1 Acidimicrobiia bacterium
CCCGCAGTGACTCCGATCCGATGTCAAGCTTTTCAGCCACCGGTCGAGAGTCTCTGCGGACCCAAGGCGAACCGTCTCGGGTTTCTCCACAGTGCACCGTTCGTCTCCGACCTCTCACCAGAACCGCACAGCAAATGTGCACGTTGGAGGCCGCCGGACCGTCCCGGATCGGCTCACCACCCAAGCGCTCGACAACGCTCCTCGACGTGCTCCCCACTGGCCAATGCCGGCGACGACGAGGATCGGGCGCCGATCGGTGATCACTCCCGGCGACTCGGCATGCGCCGCGCGATTGTCGCACCCAGACCGCACCAGGCCGGCTGTCGCGGTCGAGGTCAACGCGGATGGAGGGACGGCGGCTGGGGTGCCGCCGCCCCTCCAAATGGCGTCAATTTCACCTGGGGCGAACGCCTGACTGTTCAGCTCTCCATACGGCGTCGGTTCGTCGGGTCACCGGATCGATGACTTGCGTCAACGTCGCTGACTCTGGCATAGCGCTCGCACGTACAGGCCAGACGATCGTCGCTGCGAGTTGTGCCAACACTCCTCCCTCACCCGACTCGGTGAATGCAAGACAACGCTCATCGCGGGCCTGGCCAGAGCACAACTCACCGACCAGCGCACTCGGCATCACCGGCTGCCTCTTCCGGGCTATCGCTCTGGGTGGTGAGCTCCTGACCGGATGGAACCGGATCGTTGCGACGCTGCTACCGACGTCTTGTGAGCGAGTCGTCCGCCTTGTTGGCGGTGCGGTGGTTCAGCCCGGCCCGATCTCGGGGTGATCCCACGTGATGATCTCGAAGTCGATCAACTCGATGACATCGGAGGCCCAGCGGTAGCCGGTCACCACGTATCGGTAACCAGCCATGGCGACGAACGAAGCGAAGCGAGCCTGCGAGGCCACGTCGTCCAGTATCTGGAGCGAGTCCCAAGCCATCGAGAACCGTGCAAGAACCCACGGCATCTCGTCCCGGTCGAAGACCTCCACCGAACTCGAACCAGTCCGAGCGAACTCGCGTCGAACGTCCTCCCAGAACGGCGGGCCCGGGTACGCAGTTGGATCAGACACGCAACCAGCGTCGTCGTCAACTGGCTTCGTCGACGATGGCCCGCTTGGCCGCGATGCGCTGCAACGCTCGCTGCCTGTAGGCCTGCCCAGTCTCAGTTTCGAGCCAGGAGCGGCACTGAGCGCGATACTCGGACCAGTCCGAGTCGCTCATCTCGGCCATGAGGTCAACACCGCGCCGCCGAGCGTTCGCGATCGCTGCTGCCCAATCCGTAGCCACATCCCGATACTACTCGGCCCTCGTCGCTGGCGAGCCCATCCTGACCCTCACGGTCGCGTGGCGTTCGGTCTCTCGATGGTCGCGACAAGTCATGAGCCCGGTCTAGGGTACGGGCATGGAGCGTGCTCGGCGGACGAGTCGAGTGCCTAACTTTGTGCCAAACTCGGCGAGTTAGACTGCTACCGGCCGCACCAGACGGCATGGGCCTCGGACATAAGCCCTGGTAGACGGACTACACGACACCCGCCGGAAAGAATCTGACGGTCTCTTAGTGACGAGGTGCTCGGGACTGAGCCGCGACTGGATGTGTTCGTCCACAGCGGGGGCGTCGTTCCGTGGGAACGGCGCGAGAGCGGGAACGTCATCTCCCGTCGTCGTTTCGTCCTCGAGCCTCCAGTGCGCTACTTGCCTGCAGGGTGAACGCTCAGCTGCAGGCCCCCGAGGATGTCGACGGGTCGCGAGGGTCATCCAGCAGGCGGTGCAACTCGGCGACATCGAGGGCGTAGGCGGTGGCTGGTCGGTCGGGGGCGACGGCGAAGAGCACTCCAACCACCCGGCCCGACGGATCGACCACGGCGCTGCCCGAATCACCCCGGCGGACGTCGGCGGCCAGGATGAGGATCTCACGGCTGGCCAGGTTGCGGCCGTAGATGTCGCGCCCAAGGGCGACCTGGTGATCGGCGACCACGGCCGGTGCGATGCGGAGCTCGTCCTGACCGCCGGGGTAGCCGAACACCGCCGCCGCGGTGCCGTCCTCGGCCGTGCCGAGCGGGAGCGGCGGGCGGGTCAGCCCGGGAACTCGAAGGAGGGCCAGGTCGGTGCCGGTGTCGATCGCCACCAGCTCGGCGGCGAGGCGACTGCCGCCGTCGTCGAGGACAACCTGGAGCGACTCGCTACCGGCCACGACGTGGGCGTTGGTCGCCACCAGTTCGGCCTCGACGACGAACCCGCTGCCCTCACTGATCCCGCCACAGCCTCTGGCCTCGATGTTCATCGTCGACGGCCTCACCCGATCCACCGCCTCGACCGGCAACCCGAGCGTCTCGGGCGGCGGACCGACCTCCGGCGCAGCCCGCAGATCGTCGAACACCTCGGGAAAGCCGAAGTCGCTCACCTGCTGACCGAGATCCCGCACCGAGGGCGGTACCGGCGGCGAGTACCGATCGACCACGGCCACGATCACCGAGCCCCGGGCCAGCCGAGCCAGCGTGCCCTGCATCATGGTCAGGGTCGGCAGCAACAGCCATACGACAACAAGCACAACGAGCACACCGGTGACGGCGCCAGCGACTCGATCGGCGCTCTGCAGGGAATCGGGCAAGCCCCGCCGCAACCGATTGCCAATGGTGAACCCGACCGCCTGGCCGACGCCGGCGCAGATCACGACCACCACCAGGGTCGCCAGGAGTCGGACGAATGCGTCCTGGTCGTCGAGCGGGGCGACGGCAGGGCCGGCCAGGCGGGTGGCGACGACTAGCCCGACACCCAACCCGAACCACGACCAGGCCCGGGTCAACAGGCCGAGCCGAGAGCCGCCGAGCGCGGCGGCGATGATCGCCAAGACGAGCCCGACGTCGAAGAGGGTCACCGTCGACATGCGATCCGATCACGGTCAGTCAGCCTGCGGCTCTCGCCACTCCCTCTGGAGGCGCACCGACGGCGAAGCACGGCGTGATCGTTGATCACTGACGCTGTGCTCCTGGGTTGTTTCGTCCCTTCTGGTTGGACTGACGACGTCACTGTGGCTGAGGCCGCTCGCGAGCCAAGGTCGTTCGTCCGCAAACTCGCTTCGCTCGACCCTGCGGGCACTTTTTCGGGCGCTCCACCTTGGCTCTCTCCCTTGTACCTCAGCCTGAGCGCCGTTCTGTCAGCCCCAACAAGGGGGCGAAACCAAGAC
>JAOTYQ010000703.1 GCA_029861725.1 Acidimicrobiia bacterium
AGCCTTAGAGCGGCGCCCAAGCAGGCAGAACAAGCCCTTCGCTAGGCGACGACGCAACAGCCACCCCTAGCAGTGCCTGCCGTGGGTCCGGCGCGCTTCAGGTTGTCCTTCATTTGAGCCGTCCACCGGCCGATGTACCTAGGGATCGCAATCGCTCGCTATGGACGGTGAATAGGCTATGGGCAATCCGGGACCGACTCGCCAACGACAGCTCGACGGCCTGATAACGGAGATCGCCGAGGACCTGATGGGGGTTCCGGCGAACGAGGCCAAGCAGGGGATGGAGAACACGCTCAAGCACCTGCTGGACTTCTTCTCAGTCGATCAGTCGTTTCTCCGTCGGAATGATCACGAGGCAGGAACCTCGATCCTGATGGCGGAATGGCCCAAGCGCGAGGTCATTCCTGTTCCCGATCCCCTCCACGAGGTGCCGTTCACCGCCGATCCCATCTTCGGCATGATCGCCGAGTTGGACCGCACGTTCATCGCCTACCCCGAAGACTCGGCCGACTATCAGGATCGAGTGGAGGCGGGATCGGGTCAGAAGCAGTCGACGATGGCCGCAGTGCCTCTGCTGCGCGACGGGGTGACGCTAGGGGCGCTTGGCCTGATCCGGCACAATGACGAGCGCTGGCCCGAAGAGGAAGTGGCGACTCTCATCGCCATCGCCAGCTTGCTGGCTCAGATGTGGGGACGCCACGACGCCGAGGCCAAGATCGCCCACCAGGCCTACTACGACGAGCTGACCGATCTGCCGAACCGGCGCTTCCTGTCCGAGCGGATCGCGGAGCTCGACCCAACCGCGCCGGTGTCGCTTCTGGTCATCGACATCGACAACATGAAGGTGATCAACGACGGCCTCAACTACGAGGCCGGCAACGAGTTCTTGCTGGAGATCGCCGAGCGGCTTCGCCGGAGCGTGCGGGCCGACAGCACGGTCGCTCGGCTCGCTGGTGACCAGTTCGGCGTGTTGGTGAGCGGGAGCGAGCCGGAGAACGTGGAGGCGATGGCCGAGCGACTGCTCGACGAGCTGGGGGCTGTCGTCCACGTCGCTGGTGTCGCCATCGTCCGGTCGGTCAGCATCGGGATCGCTCACGGTGGGCCCACGTCGGGCAGGACCGATGTCGACTTGCTCAAGGACGCCGACGTCGCCATGTTCGGCGCCAAGAAGAACGGCAAGAAGCGGGTCGCCATCTTCGACGACGCGATGCAGCGACGCGTCAGCAGCAACTTCGAGCTGGAGATCCAGCTTCGTCACGCCATCGAAGCCGGCGACCAGCTTTGCCTCCACTACCAGCCCGAAGTCGACTTGCGAACGGGGCAGATCGTCGCCGTCGAGGCACTGATGCGTTGGCACCACCCCGACCGCGGACTCCTCGCCGCCGGGCTCTTCATCCAAGCTGCCGAGGAGAGCGGGCTCATCGTGGAGATCGGCGATTTCGTGCTGCGGGAGTCGATTTCCCAGCTCTCGAAGTGGCAGGACGAGCACCCCGACGTCACGATGCGGATCAACGTGTCACCGGCGCAGCTGATGAGCCGCGACCTCGCCAGCCAGATCCGAGCGCTCGTGGCCGAGTACGGCGTCAGGGCCGAACGGGTCTGCATCGAGGTGACCGAACACGTCATGATCGCCGACCACAAGTTCACGATGGAGATCCTGAACGAGATCCGGGCCATGGGCGTGCAGATCGCCCTCGACGACTTCGGGACCGGCTACAGCTCGATGGAGCAGCTCAAGAAGCTCCCGATCGATGCCCTCAAGATCGATCGGGCGTTCATGATCGAGCTGGCAACGTCCGAGAAGGACGCGGCCATCGTCGACGCCACGATCCGCCTCGCCGAGGCACTCGAGCTCAAGACCGTGGCCGAGGGGATCGAGGAGGAGGAGCAGGTGCTCGAGCTCCTCCGACGCGGTTGCTACCGAGCACAGGGTTTCCTCCTCGCCAGGCCGGCGGCGCCCGAGGTGATCGCCGAGCTGCTCGGCACGAGCTTGAAGGCCGGTCGCCTGAACCTCTCAGAGGTCCAGTTCGCCGATCTCGACAATCTGGCGCGCTGACGCCCGCTACCGGTTCTCCCACTCGATCGGTTGGCGGGTGAGGAACCCGGCCATCGCCCGCTGAGAGTCCGCGGTCATGCTCGACAGGATCTGGGTGCGGTTCTCGAGGTCGATACCGGCCCGGAGAGAGCCGACCTCGAGGTTCGACCACATGACCTCCTTGGTCATCCACACCCCCATCGGGCTGTTGGCTGCGATCTGATCGGCGACCGCCATCGCCTCGTCGAGGACGTCGTCGTCGTCGACCACTCGGCTGACGAGTCCGAGCTTGTCGGCCTCCTCGGCCCCGAAGACCCGACCGGTCAGCAGGAGCTCCCAGGCCCTCGACGCGCCGATGAGGCGGGGCAGCAGCCACGACACGCCGATGTCACAGCCCGAGAGGCCGAGGCGGACGAACGCGGTGCCGAACCGGGCCGATCGGGCGCAGATCCGCACGTCGCTGGCCAGCGCGATGGCGAGCCCACCGCCGGCGGCGGCCCCGTTGATCGCGGCGATGATCGGCTGCCGCACCGAGCGCAGGTGGGGCACCAGCTCGGCGATGAACTGCTGCACGGCCATGCCCTGCTGGGGGCGTCCCTCGTCCTCGGTGCCGGGGATCGTTCCGAAGCCGTTGAGGTCGAGACCGGCACAGAAGCCCCGCCCGGCCCCGGTGAGGATCACGGCTCGGAGGTCGTGGTTGGCGTGGACCGTGTCGAGGGCGTGGTGCAGCTCGTCGACCAGCTCGTAGGTGAGGGCGTTGAGCCGTTCCGGTCGGTTCAGGGTGAGCTGGGCGATACCCGGTTTGGGTTCGAAGATCTCGACGCAGGCCATCGCTCGATCCTAGGTTGGGGTCCCTGACCCACCAAGATGTGAGCCCCGGCAGGCGAAGGAGCACCGATGGAACTCGGCGTGATGATGTTTCCAACCGACAAGGCGATCCAGCCGATCCCGCTGGCCGTCGAGGCCGAGAGCCGCGGCTTCGCCTCGATCTGGTTCCCCGAGCACAGCCACATCCCGTCCAGTCGGGAGACGCCGTGGGGCGGCAGGGAGGGTGCGCCGCCGCTGCCCGAGGAGTACTGGCGCAGCCATGATCAGTTTGTCGCTCTCGCTGCCGTGGCCGGGGCGACGACGTCGATC
>JAOTYQ010000705.1 GCA_029861725.1 Acidimicrobiia bacterium
TTCACCCACTCGAGCGCCCGCTCCTCTCCCATCGAGATGTCCCAGGGCTTGCCCTGGGGCTGAGCGACGTGCCACGGCGTGTCCCAGAACACCTCGATGCCGTTGCCCTCGGGGTCGTTGAAGTAGATCGACAGCGTGTTGCCGTGCGACAACGGACCAACCGTGATGCCGTCGATGGCTTGCAGCTTCTCGTACAGCGCCGTGACATCGGCGAACGCCGCTGTACGGAACGCCAGGTGGTTCACCGAGTTGGAAGGGCCGTCGTCTTCACGCGTCTCGATCATCGCGAGCTGGTGGTGCTCGTCCGGGTTCTGGCTCAGGAACAGAATCTCCGGTGCGCCGTCACCGATGGGGCCTCGATCGGTGATCTCGAAGCCAAGCACGTTGGTGTAGAAGTCGAGCATCTTCTCTTGGTCGCGGACGTACATCACGGCATGGGACCAGGTCAGTCTCATGTCGGGCCTCCTCGTGTGGTCGTTGTGAGGGTCAGTTTCTGCGCGAGCGCGTCGATCAGGCCATCGAGATCCGCCGAGTCCGTGGCATGGCCGAACACGATCCGGTCTGGCCGTACCAGAGCTGCGGCGTGTTCCCCGAACAGCCGATCGAAGTGGCCGCGAACGGCCTGGAGCTCCTCCAGGGTCACGGTCGTTGCGCCGAGTCGAGAAAGGATGGCGGGCGACGGCTCGGAGATCTTCAGATCTCCTCCGGTCCTGACAACCAGCGAAAAGCCGTCGCCGAGCAGCTCGTCCAAGCGACATTCGTTGCCCTCGCCGTCGCACACGATGGGCTGGCTGAAGAGATGCCCCGTCGAACTGGAGTCGCCCACCTGATCCAGCATCACGGCGCCATCTCGAAGTGGAGGTTGGTCCCGGCCCTGGCCATACCCCGAGGACCGCAACGCAAGAGGTGTTTCGGGCGCGGTCCTGCCCTCCCGCTCTGCGCGCTCCACTTCTGCCAGGTGTTCCATGAGCCGGCCGATGGCGACTGCCCATTCCACCAGGTCGCGCGCATGTGCGTCCCGCTCGGCGTGGTAGGTGTCCAGCAGTTCGTCGTCGGCGAGGCCGGCCAGCACAAGGGGTAGCTTCCACGCCAGGTTGATCACGTCGCGCATGCCGGCGTTCATGCCCTGACCGAGAAAGGGAGGCGTCTGGTGTGCGGCGTCACCGGCGATGAAGATATTGCCAACGCGCCAGCGGTCTGCGGTAGCCGCGTGGAACTGGTAGACGGCGGCCCGGCGAATATCGTACGTGCCTCGCGGTGTCCAGGGGTCGATGAGCGACTGGATCGTCTCGGGATCCAACATGTGCTCAGCGGTCTCGCCCTCGTTGAGGCGAAACTCCCAGCGCCGATACGGATCCTTCGTGCAGACATAGGTGGCGAGCCGTCCGGGATCGCAGACCTGCACGGTGTCGAGGTCCAGCGTGTGGCCGTCCTTCAGCGTGACGTCCACCACCAGCCAGTCGTGGTCGTAGCCGAGGCTCTCCCAGCCGATGCCGCAGAGCTTGCGCGTCGAGCTGGACGCGCCGTCGCAGGCGACAAGATAGCGCCCGCACAGTCGCTCGGGCTCGCCGCCGCCGTTGGGGCTGGCGGTGATGCGCACCTGCTCCCCATCGCCCTGGAGCCCGGACGCTTCAAAGCCGATGTAGGCGGTGACGTTCGCATGGTTGACCGCTTCGCTTCTCAGGAAGCCCTCGAGCTCAGGTTGATCGAACATGTTCATCGGCTGCCAGCCGTTCGAGCCGAACTCCCGCACTGGCGTGCCGAACAACCACTCGCGGCGACTGTTGGTGAACCCGACCCGCTCTCCGGGACGCTTCTGCTGCATGAGCGCGGCCACCGCCTCGCCACGGCCCATTCGCTGGAAAGCGCGCACGATCTCGCCGTCAAGATTCACCGCGCGGGGCAGGCGGTATACCTCCTCGTCGCGCTCTATTGCAGCCACGCGCAGGCCGGCCTCCGCAAACAGGATGGCGGCGGTTGCCCCCACCGGGCCCAGTCCCACCAGGATGACATCGAATGCTGCGTTGTCGGAGCCTTCAGAGGCCATGGCGGTTCCAGCGGTTGACCCGGTTCGGAAGTGAACACTATCCGGTGGCAAGGCGCGACTGCGTACCAGCCGGGCCGCCGAACGCGTGATGAGCAAGCGCGCAGCGGATGAGAGCACCACGCCGGCATCATCCGTGCTCCGGATAAGGCCGAGGCTCCCATGAATGAGCATGCAGAGGCGGCCGCCGTCGAGGACAATGGAACCGGCGTCGGGGCGGCCACGGAGCGTGCGGGGCTACCAGCCCACTGAGCCAGCCGAGCAGCGCAACGCTCTGAACAGGGGTTTCGCGTGGAGCTAAGGAGAGTTGAACGCTTGACCTCTTCCAGGCCATGGCCCAGGGTGTCCGCTTGGCGCTCTCATCGTCTTGGCCGTAGGACGGACGTCCGTGGCTGTCCGCCGTTGACCGTCCGGCAACGCCCACCGTGGCTACCAGTCGGGCTACCAGTCCGCCTCGCGCTCAAGCCCATGGCACATTCCGACGAGAGTCCCGAACAGTCGGTAGCCATGACTCGGGCCTGGAAGGCGAGCTGCGATCCACCGAGGAGGGCGAGACCGAGTTCCACGACATGTGTGCTCGGGCCGAGTTCCGCCTCCTGGACTGACGGCCTGATCACCAAGGGACTGTCGGACCGAGTGCTGTGGAGCCAAGGAGAACTGAACTCCTGACCTCTTCCATGCCATGGCCAACCAGGCCGTCCGTAGGCGGCTTGCGCTGCTCGGCTAGCAGGGCCGACGTCCGTCACCGTCCGCTGATGATCGTCGGTGAGCGCTCGTCGTGGCTACCAGTGGGGCTCACCGGCCAGCCCCTTGGCTCATCACCAGATCAGCCGATGCCGCAGGTTGTCCGAGGCGTGCTTGCAGGTGAGTCCCCGGTCGTGGTGGCGCGGTGATCTCCCCAACATCGAACCGACTGAACTATCGTCTGATCGATGGCACACATCGACGAGAGCCCCGAGCGCTCGGTGGCCCGGACTCGGGCCTGGAAGGCTGATCTGCGTTCCACTACCGAGGGCGAGGCCGAGTATCAGGACATGTGTGCTCGCGCCGTCGA
This sequence comes from Acidimicrobiia bacterium, assembly GCA_029861725.1. Lineage (GTDB taxonomy): Bacteria > Actinomycetota > Acidimicrobiia > Acidimicrobiales > SZUA-35 > CADEDH01. The sequence continues at coordinate 3,099 of JAOTYQ010000705.1, forward strand.
AGCTGCCAAGCGACTTGCCGCGCATCGAAGCGCCTGACGACCGAGCTGGGGCGAGCGTTGAC
>JAOTYQ010000704.1 GCA_029861725.1 Acidimicrobiia bacterium
CTTGGCATCGAACCTAGTAGTGGTGAGGGCCAAGACCTTGTGAATCTGCATGGCCCCCTAGACCCCGGGACCATCGAGGCAACCATTTCGGAGCGGTCCCCACTTGTGCGGCGGGCCTGGACCTCGATTGGCCAAAGGGCGACTAATGGTCAAAAGAGGGCCACGGCTTACAAGCGGGGACCGCTCTTCCACCTTCGGTCCCGCCGATGGGGGTTCGAAGGAACCTTCACGGTAGTAGTCTGAGCCAAGCAACTCAAGGGTTGGCGAACGTTGGAAGGCACCTCCGGGCCCCTGGCCCGTTCGCGAGGGCACGGCTACCGTCCTTACCCGCACCCATAGCCCACGGCCTCACTATTCGTCGAGAGTTCGACCTCCACACCAATGACTCTGGGGTGAAAGCTGACTGTTCAAGCGATGCTGCAGCGCCGCTTCATCGCTGACGGCGATCGATCTCATCTCTTCCATGGTGACCGCCAGGTCATCGTGACTTAGATCGGCAAAACGTGGCGGGGGATACTACTGGTCCGTAGCACAATTGGTTTGACGGGTCCGACCTCGTGAATCTCCTGATCAGCGGATCGGAGACCTGCGAAGCCAAATCCGCGACGGAGCACTACATAACCGACGTATCGACTACAGCCCGATAACGCGCCCAGTCTGACGACCAGGAGACCCACGCACATCGGCATCACTACGCGCGCACTCGACATCACCGGTCAGCGGTCTCCAGTGATGTTCGTCAGCGCAGGGTAGCCGGGCAAGGGCGGTCTCCGGGTCCGGTCCCGGGACCCGCGTGCCGCATGGCCAGATGCCGGTTGGCCGCTGGACGACGATCATTTGGTCGAGCCCCCTCGAAGGAGCGTTGGCTGGGCCAGCTCACGGCCCGGCGGCCATTCAGTCGAGCCCGTAGAGCTCGGCCACGTTGTCGTGCAGGATGGCCCGCTTCTCGTCCTCGGTGAGCACCGCCGTGTGCTCGGCCAGCATCTCCTGGCTCCAGGGCCAGGTCGAGTCGGAGTGGGGGAAGTCGTTGGCCCACATCAGCATCTTGTGGATCGGGGTGTCGTCCAGCCGGCACATCTTGAACGCAACCCAGTCGTCCTGGAACGTAAGGCGGACGTGGTCGAGGCAGTACTCGCTCGGCAACCTCGACAGTGGGGCCGCCCCCATCCAGTTGCTGTGACGCGTGATGGCGTGGTCCATGCGGTACATGAAGTGGGGGATCCAGCCGGCGTCGGCCTCGGTGCAGGCGATGACCAGCCCGGGGTTGCGTTCGAACACACCCCCCATGACCATCATGGCGATCACGTCCTGGTTGCCTCTCACGATCGACATGAACGACGCTGACTTGGGGCCCCGGTGACGCTGTGCCCCCATGGTGAGGATGTGGAAGCCCAAAGGCATGGCCAAATCGACGCTGGCTTGGTAGAAGGGGTCCCAGTAGGGATCGTCGTAGTCGGGGGTGTTGCCCCGGTAGGCGTCACCGGGATAGCCCGGCATCATCACGCCCCGCAAGCCCTGGGCCTTCATCTGCTCCAGGTCAACGATGGCGGCCTCAACCGTGGCCGCTGCAGTCTGGCCCAGGCCGTAGAGGCGGGACGGGTCGTAGGCGCAATACTCCGAGATCCAGCGGTTGTAGGCCTTGAAGCAGGCGTCTTTGTACTCAACGTCTTTGTGGTTGCACAGCATCATGCCGACGGTCGGGTAGATGATCTCGCCCGCCACCCCATCGCGGTCCTGGTCAGCCGCTCGGGTTTCGGGCTTGAACCCCGACTGATGGACCTCGTCGAAGGTCCGGCCCATCTCCTGCAGCTCTTCGGGCGGGATGCCGGCCGCCGACGACAGGCTGAGGGCGATGGGCTTGCGCATGCCGGGGACGACGAACAGATCGCCCTTGGTCTCGTCCCGGATGACGTGCGGCGCCTCGTCCCGGAACTTGGGGTCGATGTAGTCGATGTAGCAGTTCGGTGGCTCGGTGATGTGCGAGTCGGCCGAGATGATGGGCCGATCGACGATGGCGGCACCGGTGCCGGCGGTCTTGGTAGCAGTCATGGAAACCCCCTGGAGCTAGCAACCAGTGTGGGATGCTGGGCGCCATCGTGTCGAGCCGTGGGCGCACTATGCGAGACCGGCTATCGGGCACGGCGGGCGAGTCACAACGGCTCCTCTCTGTCAAGAGGGAGGGTGGGGCAAGGTGAGGACGGCTCATGGCCTTGCGGCTGCCTGCGTGATCGGTGTTTCGCCTCTGGGGCTGATTCTTCGGTGCGGCCACACCCCGAACCTGGAGTCGATCCTATGACTTCGTGCTCGGGTGGTGTTGGGCGAGGTCGCATGGGTTTGCGTTGGCTCGGAGGGTGTCGGGTGACCGGCAGGTGGGGTTCCCCCGCCGGGTGGAGGGCCAGCGAGGCCAGTCGTTGTCCTGGTCGTGGTGTTGGCGGTCGAGCTGGAGCTGGCGCCACACGGCGTGGGTGATGCGACGCTTGAGAGCTCGGATGGCTTCCTTCTTGGCCTTCCCCTCACCGAGCTTGCCGACGTAGTAGTCCCGACCCGGGTTTGGTTCGCGTAGCGGATCTACGCGATGGCAGCCACGTGGATCGCTCGGTTGATCCGGCCGGCCCCGATCGGCACAACCGATGGCGTCGATTGTCACCAGAGGACACCTCGATCGGAGCTGTGCTGGCGTAGCTGGCAAGGTGGTTCCTCGTGGGGAACCGGCCAACGTTGCCGACCTCGCCGAGGATCAGCGCAGCATTCAACGGGCCCGACACCATAGATCCGAGTCAACGTGGTCTTCGATTCGGTGACCATCTGGTTGACGACCGACCGAGCGGAGCCGATCTGCCTCATTGACCGGGCGAAAGCGTGGCGATCGATCGCAGTACCCCGAGAGGTAGATGCCAGGAGATCGAGGTCCACCCAACTGTCCCCGGTCCTCCCTCGAACCCCATCCTGCTCTGTTCTCCACACCGTGAGCCGCTCGACCGACCGATCATCGAGCAGAATGGCTCGTGACGCGTTGTGAGCTCGTTTGACGTCGCTTCGTTCGTTCTGCCGGTTCAGCTGACCCGTGACGTTCAACTCACAGGGAACAAGATCGAGGTCCCCTCTCGTTCTCGTCGACTTTCGCAGCCGGTAGTTCAGAGGCCTCAGCCACGTTGCGAGA
>JAOTYQ010000707.1 GCA_029861725.1 Acidimicrobiia bacterium
GGGATCGCAGATCGGGATCGATGCCGGTCACCCGTCCTTCTGCTGGGAGCCGAAGATCGTGGGTGCGCCCTTGCGGGACCAGTCGGGGGCGCCATGCAGCACCCGCCCGTCGATCTCGAGCATCTGAGAGGGAGAGCCCCCGACGATCGTGCCCCCGTTGCGACCGGTCACACCGTTGGCGCCGATTCCGGCCACCGGATACGACTCGATAGCCGAGTAGGTCTGCAGCAGGAGCGGGCGGGCCCGGCTCGAGTTGTTGGGGAGCGAGCCGTGGACCATGCAGCAGTTGTGGACCGTGACCGACCCAGCCGGGCCCTCGAGCCAGGCCATCGCCCCGAGGTCGAGGGTGGCGACGTCGGCCTCGCTGAGCGCACCGGCCCATGAGCCGTCGGCGTCATACAGGTCGTACAGGCGGCCGAGGTGGCTGCCTGGCAGCACCCCCATCGGACCCATCTCGCCGTCGACGTCGTCGAGATAGACGCCGATCGTCAGCGGGGTGAAGTCGGTATGGGGCCAGAACTGGATGTCCTGGTGCCACTTGACCTCTTCGCCCCCGCCCGACCACTTGTAGTTGAGTTTCGAGTGGTGGAACCGGACCGGCCCGCCGAGCAGGTCCATTGCGAGCTGGGCCGGTGGGCCTTCCATCGTGAATCGGTAGAAGGTGTCGTGGTGGTCGAGCGGTGAGATCAGCCGCCGCAGGCGGGGAGCGCCGCTCGTGTGGTCAGGCTCGACGTCGAGCACCTTGTTCGACTCGGTGATCTGCCGGCTCAGCTCGATGAACTCCTGGGACGCCTCGCGCAGCGCGGCCAGCCAGACCTCGTCGACGAACGAATCGAGCTGGAGATAGCCGTGCTCGCGGTAGAACACCCGCTGCTCCTCGCTGAGGATCGTCTCTGCCGTGGTGGAGATCGCCATGGAGGAAAACGCTAGTCGAGGGTCCTGGAGCTGGTGAATTGCCCGCCGGCTCGTCACGGGTAGACGATGACGCCTCGCATGTTCACGCCGGCGTGCAGGTCGGCGTAACCCTCGTTGATCTGGTCGAGTGTGTAGGTCTTGGTGATCAGCTCGTCGAGGCGGAGGTCGCCAGAGCGGTACATGTCGAGCATCCACGGGATGTCACGGCTCGGGCTCGACGCCCCGAACAGCGCGCCCTGCAGCCGCTTCTGGAACAGCGTCAGCTCTCGGGCGTTGACTTGCACCTCGGTCTCGGGGTTGCCGATGCCGGTGACGACCACCGTGCCCGCCTTGCGAATGGCGGCGAACGCCTGGCGGACGTGGTCGGCCTGGAGCACCCCGGTAGCGACGATGGCCGAGTCGGCCCCCTGGCCGTTCGTGACCGAGCGGGCGAAGTCGGCCGCCTCACCGATGTCGGCGAAGCTGTGGGTGGCGCCGACCTGCTCGGCCACCTCCCGCTTCATCTGGATGGGGTCGACGGCGAGCACCCTGGTGGCGCCGGCGTGGCGAGCTCCCTGCACCGCATGGATCCCGATCCCGCCGATACCCATGACGAGCACGGTCTGCCCGGGCCTGACTTCGGCGGAGTTCACCGCCGAGCCCCAACCGGTTCCGACGCCACAACCGGTCAAGCAGATCGTCTCGAGCGGCAAGTCGTCCTCGACCTTCACCGCCGACGTCACGTCGATGAGCGTGTACTCGCAGAACGTCGAGATCCCACACATCTGACCGACGTCGCGCCCGTCGAGCGAGAGCCGGAACGAGCCGTCGGGACGGCAGCCGACGAGCAGCCACTGGCCCATGTCGCAGAGGTTCTGCTGGCCCGATGCGCACCACCGGCACCGCCCGCAGCCGGGGATGAACGACATGACGAGATGATCGCCCTCACTCCAGCCTGGCGTGTTCGGGCCCACCCCGACCACGACCCCGGCTCCCTCATGGCCGCCGGCGAACGGGAACTTGTCGACGACCGTGTCGCCCTTGGCGTGGTGGTCGTCGGAGTGGCACAGCCCGGAAGCGGCGAGCTTCACGAGCAGCTCGCCATGCCTCGGCTCGTCGATGTCGAGCTCGACGATCTCCCACTCGCCGGGCGAGCTCATCAGTACCGCACCGCGTGTCTTCACTGGGACGTGTGCCTCCTCGTCGGGGCCTGGGGCTCCGGGCCGCTCCACGTTGGCCACCAAGAGGGTGAGCCGTCAACTGGGCTTACCTGCTCGCTAGAAAGGCACGTCGACCGCGGTGCACAGGAACCCGAGGAACGGCTTGGCCCGACGGGCTCGGTCGTCGAAGTCCGACATGAAGTCCGGCGACGTGACCTGCTTCTGGGTGAGCGATGCGGTGGCGATGAAGTCCTTGCGCTTCAGGTCGTCGATGAGCGGATGGTCTGGGTCGTAACCTTTCGGCTGGCGCTGCAGTGAGTCCCCGGTGAGGGTGAACACGTCGGTGAAGCGCTTCGCTCGTGCCGCCTTCTTCCAACCGGCGGCATCGCGATCGATCCGATCGCGGATCGCATACGCCACCTTCGATTCCGGTCGCCAGAGTCCAACGCCCATGAAGCAGTTGCCAGGCTCGATGTGCAGATAGATCCCCGGAGCGTGGGCGTCGGCTGCCAGCTCGTGCCGGAAGTGCAGCCCGGTGTTCTCCTTGTACGGGGTCTTGTCCTTGCTGAACCGGGTGTCGCGCTGGATGCGGAACAGCGAACCGCCGACCGTGCGGGCGTCGGCAACGAGATGAGGGGAGATCTTGGCCAGCCGGTCGGCGTAGTCGGTGATGAAGTCGAGGGCCGGCTGTCGGACCGACTCCTCGTAGCGCTCCTGGTTGGCTTTGAACCACGTGCGGTCGTTGTTGACCTTCAGATCCTTGAGGAACGTGAACAGCGCTGGGGTGAAGTAACGCGACGCCATGGGGCCAGACCGTAGCGCGACCGGCGCTCGTGCGGTGGAGGATCGAATGGGCTCGCTGGCCGGACCGTGAATTAGCCTCTGAGAGCGTGAGTGAGGATCCGGAGGACGAGACCTACGACGCAATCGTGATCGGAGCCGGCGTGTCCGGCCTGTACCAGCTGTACCGACTCCGGGAGCTCGGCTTGTCGGCGCTGGTGATCGAGGCAGGCACCGGAGTCGGTGGCACGTGGTACTGGAACCGGTACCCCGGGGCCCGGTTCGACTCCGAGAGCTACTCCTACGGCTACTCCTTCGACGACGA
>JAOTYQ010000706.1 GCA_029861725.1 Acidimicrobiia bacterium
TCTTGGGCACTGTGATCTCGGGGGGTCAACGCAACAGCTTCGGTGAGGGACTACGTCAGTCCTGATCATCAACAGGAGTTGTGGATGTGTCGGCTCACCGAGGTGGAACGGGCGGAGGTGTAGATCGCTGGCAGGCGGGTGACTGCCCGACGTAGAGGAACACGGTTGTGGTCGCGACCAACGGGAAGGCCAGGCTGGTCCACAACGGCGCTGCGCCGTCCCAGCGGAACCGCCCCACCACCCAACGATCCACGACGAGCGACACCGCACCAACAGCGCCTGAATCGCCACGAAGATCACTTCTACACTCCGATTGTCTTGGATGAAGGTTGCCCCCCACCACGAGAAGCCGCCGGGGCATCTTCGAGGTCTGCAGCACGAGCCCGATCCGGGACCGCCAAGCCAGTGTGGCCTCGTCGGGGTGGCCCGAGGAGGGCGAACACCTCGCCCTCCCGAATGTCGAGGTCGATCCCATCGACCGCGGCGTGGTCGCCGTAGCGCTTCACCAGCCCCCGGGCCTCCAGAACCGGCGGCCCTGTGAGGTCTGAGGCGCTCGGGGCGGTGCCGGTGGACTCAGCCTCCCGGACGCCGAAAGATGTGCTCCCAGTGGCCGCGTCGGCGTTTCGTCGACGTCGCCGACCGATCATGCCCATCAGTTCGATGATGAGCCGAGGGGCGCCCAGGGGTCTAGGTCCCATCCTGCGAAGAGTGGTCAGGGTGAGCTGTCGTCGTGCCAGACGGTCGCGCCGGGTTCACCAACAGTCCTCGATTTCGGCCCTTTGGTCTCTGGTCGGCGACCACCGGCTCGAGCAGGCTGTGGTCATGGCTGGCACTACCTCGTTGCACACCACGGCGGTCGTCGCTGGCCGCTATGGCGGGGCTGAGGTGCTGAGGGTCTCGCAGTGGCCTATCGAGGAGCCGCGAGCTAGCGAGGTCCGGGTCCGGGTGAGGGCCGCTGGGATCAGCTACGCCGACTTGTTGATGTGCCAGGGTCTGCATCCCGAGCGGCGGAAGGTGCCGTTCGTACCTGGGTGGGACGTTGTTGGCGACGTGGAGGCTGTCGGGTCCGAGGTCGGCCATGTCAAGGTCGGTGACCGGGTGGCGGGGCTCACGATCGTCGGCGGTTGGGCCCAGCTGGCGATCGTGCGGGGGGATTGGGTGGTCCCGGTCCCTGAAGGGCTGGACCCGGCCTCGGCCGTGTGCCTGGTGATGGACTATGTCGTTGCCTACCAGATGCTCACCCGCAAGGCTTCGGTGTCGGCCGGTGACACGATCCTCGTTCAGGGCGCCGGGGGTGGGGTCGGGACGGCGCTCATGGACCTTGCTCGGACGATGGACCTGCGGGTGCTAGGCACCGACCGGGAGGGGAAGCGAGCCCACGTCGAGTCCTACGGTGGCGTGCTGATCGACTTCGAACGGGAGGACGTGGTGAGCCGGTGCCGGCACCTCACCGCCGGATGCGGGGTGGATGCCGCATTCGATGGGATCGGGGCCACGGCCCCTGCGTCTCTGCAGGCGCTCAGGCCAGGGGGTCGCCTGGTCTGGTTCGGCATGGTCACCTTCCTCTCCGGCGGGAACCGCAATCTCATCGGGGTGGCCAGAACGGCGCTGAGCCTGGCACGAGTCTTCGCCCCGAACGCCCGCCCTGGCGGCAAGCGGACATCGCTGTACAGCATTCAACAACTGGCCAAGAAGCATCCCGACTGGTACCGCCAGGACCTGGCTGCGCTGCTCGACCTGCTGGCCGCCGGTACCATCAGCCCTCGTCTCGCCGCCGCCTGGGAGCTCGACCGGGTACCGGAGGCGGCGGAGGCTCTGTCGGCGGGTGCCCTGCCGGGCAAGCAGGTCGTGACGATGGCTGAGGGCTAGGAGTCAACGGCCATGTCGTCGGTGTTCGAGATTCTGATCGGAGCGCTCTACCTCGTCGGTGCGGCGTTCAACTCCGTCTACACGTTGCGTCACGGCGAGGAGTTCTACACCGGCTTCGTCGAGGCGGCCTGGCTCCGCCCCGCTCGCCGATTGACCAAGTCGATCGTGGTTCCCAATGCGACGCCGTTCACGGTCATGTTGATCATTTTCCAGCTGGTGGTGGCCGTGTCGATCCTCGCGAGAGGCGGGGCCGTCGTCCCGGCTTTGGTCGCCGGTGGGATCTTCGCCGCTGTCGTCGCCGCGTTCTCCTCGCCGTGGGGAACCGTCGGGAACCTCGGGCTGGCGGCCGTCCAGCTCCTCCTTGCCGGAGCTCGCTGACCGGGCGCCGAAAGGTACGCCGGTCGAGGGTCAGGGGACGTACTGTTCCTCGATGCCGGCGATATGTCCGTCCTCGATGTCGAGCCAGACGCCGGGGGTGGGGTCTCGCCCCGGTTGTTGGGCCAGCCAGACGTCGTAGGCGACCTTCTCGACGCTGGCCGGGTCACCTGGGTTGGGGAGCCAGTCCACCGCGGTGCCGACATCGACGGGCAGGGTCCGGAGCCGGTCGCTTTCGTTGCGGATGTGAAAGTCGTTGGGGGGCGGGCTCTCCTCGCCGTCCTCGGCTGCGGCCGCCGCGGCGGCGGTGCCGGTGAACCAGCAGGCCAGGTCGAACGACAGCCGGTCGGCGTCGGCCTCGTCGACGAACCCGAACCAGCGACCGTCGGGCAGGGTGTCGCCAGGCGGTGGGGTGCAGCCCGAGCCTGAAGCCCGTTCATTGGTCGACACGTCAAGTTGGTTGCCGTCTCGGTCGGTGTCGAAGCACTCCCGCTGCAGCCAATTGCCGAACTCGTCGCAGCTGCCCTCGATCCGGTAGCGGGTCCGGTCGACGTCGCCGAACTGGAAGGCGGTGGCGTTTAGCTGGCCCAGCAGGGCCTCGCTCCCGCAGCTGGTCGAGGCGTTCGGGATGAGGGGACGGAGGTCGATGAAGTCGACAACCACCAGCCCGTCGGTGAGGGTGATCAAGGCGATGGCGTCGGCGGTCTGCGAGGAGAAGAACGATCCGGCTCCAGCGTCGGTGTCGGCCGCGGTTGGCCCGGCCACCAGTTCGGCGAACGCGAACTCGAGGGCATCGGCGCCGTCGGGGAGGGGGCGGGCGAAGCCCTCGACCTGGGAGCAGTCCGAGCCGTCCCCGCTGCTGAAGTACACGTCCACCGTCTCCTCCACCGGCTCGGTGGTTGTCGTCGAGGTCGT
>JAOTYQ010000129.1 GCA_029861725.1 Acidimicrobiia bacterium
GGCCGAAGAGGGTGGCCGGGAAGCCCGAGACATCATCGCCTTCGGGAGGCTGGTCGAAGTCGTAGGAGATCAGGCGGCCTGGATCGACCCGCCCAGCCTCGATCCGGACGACCAAGGTGCTCGTCGACAGTGGACGGACCCAGCTCGCTCGATGGAAGCCGTCGGCCGAGGCTGTGGCTGCCTCGAACGTTGGGTCGACGGTGATGCCGTCGACGCTCACCTCGGTCGGCTCTGCGCCGGCTCCGGCCCGGAACCGACCGAACACCATCTGGTAGCCGACGTCAGGAACCGACAGGGTGAGCTGGGGCGAGACCGGTTCCCACTCGATCGAGGTGAACGTGGGGTCGAGTCCGACCTGCATCTCGGTGGCTCCAGCCGGCGCCGTGATCAGCACGTCGAGCTCCGGTCCACCGACGATGCCGCCGCTCTCCGCGAAGCGGACACTACCTCGGTCGAGGTCCGGAGTTGCAGTCAAGGGCGGAGCCGGCCGTTGCCGGTTCGTGCGGAGCGGACCGTCATCGACACCCCAGCGCTGATAGGCGACGACGGCCGCTCCGGCAGCGAGCACGAGCGCGACGACGGCCGTAGCGACGACGACGATCGCGAGTCGTCGACGCCTCCTCGGCGCCGGGGCGAGAGCGGCCACGACCGCTAGGCCGGCGACATGACGGTGTCCGCCCGCTGCCGGTCGAGCTCCTCGTCGGCCTTTCGCTGGTAATAGCGAAGCGCTGACCATCCGACGACGACCAGGTAGATCTCGCTCACGAAGGTGCCGACCACCGCTCCCCGCCACGAGAACGAGGGAATGAGGATGACGTAGAGGAGGAGGCTCAGCACGGCCGACGAGAGGTAGATGTGCATCCGCTTGTCGGCTCGACCGAGGCCGAGGAGGCCGTTGAGCGGCGTGCTCCTCGTTGCGATGAACGGGATGAGCAAGAGGAGCCACGGCACGATGTCGATCGCCTCCTTGAACTGCTCGCTGAAGAGGAAGTCGAGCAGTGGCAGCGCGAGATAGAGGGCACCGGCCACCAGCAAGCTCGCCGCGGTCATGAGGCCGGCAAGGCGGACGGCTCGTCTCCAGTGAATGCGCGGCTCACCATGGCCCTGGGGCAGGTACCGCTGGAACGCAGCCGAGTCGAGCGCGAGGAGCGGCAGCGTGCCGAGCTGCACCATGCGATAGGCGGCCCCGTAGAGCCCGGCATCGGCCTCGAGCCGGAAGACGTTCAGCAGGTACTTGTCGGCGTCGGTCTGCATCTTCGATGCCCCCATCGGCACCGAGAACATCGCACTGGATCGCACAGCGAGCTCGCTCGGGCGGCCGAACGAGACCTGGTAGCCGTGCCGGGGCAGGTGCACCGCCAGCAGGTAGCCGGCGTACAGCGAGAAGCCGATCAGGAACCCGCCCGCGAGGTTGGCGATCGTGAGCCGTCCGGCGAGCTGAAGCGCCACCAGGGTAACGAGGCGAACGGCGATGATGCCCATGCGAACCCGAACCGAGGCGGGAAACCCCGAAGCGGCCTGCACACCGATCGCCGCTAGCCACACCAACGCCACCGCCACCAACTCGGCGACCATGACGAGGCCGATCTCCACCGCGGTGAGCCGGAGTGAGACGACCGCCACGACGATGGCGATCACCGCCGCGATCGAGCCGACGAGCAGGCCGAGCGACAGGAATGAGCGAAGCGCCCCGTTCGGTTCGTCACCGGCGCCCATCAGGCGCTGGAGCAACGCGAGCCCGACACCGGAGTGGGACACGGCCCCGAACGCCCCGACCAGACCGTACAGGCCGATGTAGGCGCCGTACTCCTCCAGCTCGAGGGCCCGTTGGAGCAGGAGAAACGACGTCAGAGCGGTGGTCAGGTGGGCGAAGTCGTGGGCCCCGCTCCACAGCGCGTCACCCGCCAGCCCGTCGAAGGCTCTCCACCCCCGTCGGGTCAGGGCCGCCACCCGCCCGTCGCTGCGCAGACCGTTCATGGTCGGCTTGATCCCAGCCCGGGAGAACGGGGAGCGTCGTCGGCGGACGTTGTGTCGCTACCTCTGCACTGCGTCACGTCGGCCTGCTCCGCGAGGTGGTCGCTCGATTGCGTTCCGGCTCAGTGTAACCACGGCGATCCCTGGCGTTCACGAACGCCGGGGAGCAAGCAGACCCAGGCGCTGGGTGGGTGAACCAGCTCTTTCTACAGGATCACGGCGTCGGCGCCGAGCAGCACGCGCAGCTCGGGAATCAGGCCATTTGACGTATCGACGCTGTAGCTGTCGGAGAGTCTGACCGCCTTGTCGGTACCGAGGTGAATGAACACCGGCGAGTCGCCTCCGTGCTCGACGAGCACCATCTTCAGCCGGTAGATCAGGTCCTCCGACAGCTGCTCGGGCCGGATGTCGAGGCGGAGTGGGGCGGAGCTTCCGGCACGGTCGGTGTCGAAGATCTCGAGCGCCTGGACGATGAGCTTCGGCTGATCGTCGCGCTTGTCGAGCCGCCCTCTGACGATGACGATGCGATCGTCTTCGAGGAGGTGGCCGTAGTCGGCGAAACTCCTCGGAAACACCATCGTCTCGGCTGAATGAGTGAGGTCTTCCAGCACGAAGACGGCCATCAGGTCGCCCTTGCGGGTCCACTTCCGCTGCAGCCCGGTGACGACCCCACCCACGACCACCGAGTGCCCGTCATCGGCGGTCTCCAGGTCGCTCAGGGTGGCCCCGTCGGTCTTGCGGGCGAGGGCGTCCTGGAGCCCCATCAACGGGTGATCCGAAACATACAGCCCGAGCATCTCTTTTTCGAAGGCCAACCGCTGCGACTTGTCGAACGTGACGTCGGGGATCGTCTGCCGGTCGTCGAAGGTGGCCGTCGCCGCATCCTCGTCGTCGCCCATCGCCCCGAAGAGCGTCATCACCCCCATGTCGTGCTCGCGCCGAGCGCTGACCGTCTTGTCGATGATGTCCTCGAACGCGAGGAGGAGACCCTTCCGGGGATGGCCGAGCGAGTCGAACGCCCCGGCCTTGATCAGCGACTCCAGCGTGCGCTTGTTCAGGACCTGGTAGTCGACCCGCTCACAGAACTCGGTGAAGCTCTGGTACGGCCCGTTGGCCTCCCGCTCGTCGAGGACGAGCTGCATGAGGCCCTGGCCGACGTTTCGCACCGCCGACAGTCCGAACGGGATGGCGTTCAGGGCCCCACCGCCGGGGTCGGGGACCGAGGCGAAGTCCAGCTGTGAGCGATTCACGTCGGGCACGAGCACGTTGATCCCCATCTGGCGGCACTCGTTGAGATAGATCGCGGCCTTGTCGAGGTTGCCCTTGACGCTGGTCAGCAGACAGGCGAAGTACTCGACCGGGTAGTTGGCTTTGAGGTATGCAGTCTGATAGCTGACGAACCCGTAGCCGTAGGAGTGGCTCTTGTTGAAGGCGTAGTCGGCGAACGGCTCCATCGTGTCGAAGAGCTGTTCACCCAGCTCCCGGCCGTAGCCGGTGGCCTCGCAACCATCGACGAAGGTCTGTCGCTCGGCCTTGATCAGCTCCCTGATCTTCTTGCCCATCGCCTTGCGCAGGTTGTCGGCTTGGGCGAGGGAGTAGCCGGCGAACTTCTGGGCGAGCTGCATCAATTCCTCTTGGTAGATGCAGAGGTTGTAGGTGCCCCCGAGGATCTCGGCGGCGTCGGGGTGGAACGGGATGGCCTCGGCCCGACCGTTCTTGCGATCCGCGTAGTCGTTGTGCATGTTGGCCGCCATCGGCCCCGGCCGGTACAGCGCGACGAGTGCGGCGACGTCTTCGAATTCGGTGGGCGCCATCGATCGCATCAGCGTCCGCATCGGTGGCGACTCCAGCTGGAACACACCGATCGAGCGGCCGTCCTTCAGGAGCTCGAACGTTGGTCCATCGTCGAGGGGGACGTTGTCGATGTCGACCTCGATCCCGTGGACTTCTTCGATGAGGGCCAGCGCGTCGGAGATGACGTCGAGGTTCCGTAAGCCGAGGAAGTCCATCTTCAGCAAGCCGAGATCCTCTACCCCGTGCATCTCATACTGGGTGACGACCGGTGCGTCCTCGATGTCCATGCCCGCCTCAGGCTTGCGTTGGATCGGGAGGTAGGTCGTCAGCGGGTCCTTCGTGATCACCACGGCGGCCGCATGGATGCCGTCTTGGCGGCGCAGGCCCTCGAGGCCCTTCGCAACCTCGACGACGCTGGCCACGTCGGGCTCGGTCTCGACCATGGCCCGCAGCTCCGCCGCAGCGGCGTAGCCGTCGCTGTACTTGTCGCTTCGCTCGAAGCAGTACTTGAGCGGCGTGTCCCGGCCCATGACGAGCGGTGGCATGGCCTTGGCGATCTTGTCGCCCACCGCGTAGGGGTAGCCGAGCACCCGGGCCCCGTCGCGCACCGCGGCTCGGGCCTTGATCTGGCTGAACGTGACGATCTGGGCGACGTGGTCGCGCCCGTAGCGCTCGGCGGCGTACCGGATCATCTCGTCCCGGTAGCGGGAGTCGAAGTCCATGTCGATGTCCGGCATCGAGATCCGAGACGGGTTGAGGAAGCGCTCGAACAGCAAGTCATAGGCGATCGGATCGAGATCGGTGATCCAGAGGCAGTAGGCGACGGCGCAGCCGGCGGCCGAGCCTCGGCCGGGGCCGACCCGGATGCTGCTCTCTCGGGCGTGGCGGATGAGGTCCCAGGTGATCAGGAAGTACGAGCTGAAGCCCATGCTCTTGATGACGTCGAGCTCGTACACGAGACGATCGACGATCTCGTCGGTGAGTCCACTCCCCCACCGCTTCTTCGCCCCCTCCATCGTCAGGTGACGCAGGTACTCGTCGGCGCCGGCGTATCCCTCGGGGATCGGGAAGTCGGGGAGCAGCGGCTTGCCGAACTCGATCTCCACGTTGGCCCGCTCGGCGATCCACAGGGTGTTGTCGCAGGCCTCGGGGAGCTCGGCCCACTGGAGCCGCATCTCCCGAGCCGACTTGAGGTAGTGCTGATCGCCGTGGAACTTGAAGCGGTCGGGATCGCTCATCAGCGAGCCGGTCTGGACACACAGGAGCGCGTCGTGTGCCGTGTGGTCGTGCTGCTCGGTGTAGTGCGAGTCGTTGGTGACGAGGAGCGGTGCACCGATCTTGCGGGCGATGTCGACGAGCTTCGGGTTCGTCTCGTGCTGGGCGGCGATCCCGTGGTCCTGCAGCTCGACGAAGAGGTTGTCCTTGCCGAAGATGTCCTGCAGCCGGGCTGCCTTCTCCAGCGCTGCCTGCTCGTTCCCGTTGAGCAGCGACTGGAGCACGTGGCCACCGAGACAGCCGGTCGTGGCGATCACGCCCTCGGCGTGTTCGGCCAGCACCTCCCAGTCGACCCGAGGCTTGTAGTAGTAGCCCTCCATGAAGGCTCGAGAGGCGAGCTGGATCAGGTTCTTGTAGCCGGTGTCGTTCTCGGCCAGCGCGATCAGGTGGTAGTAGAGCTTCTTGCCGCCGTCGGTCTCACCTCCGGAGTCGTCGATCTTGCCCCGCCGGCTCGGCCGCTCGTGGCGAGAGTCGTCCGCCTGGTACAGCTCGACACCGATGACCGGGTTGATGTCTTGCTTCTTGCACGCCCGGTAGAAGTCGAGGACGCCATACATGTTCCCGTGGTCCGTGATGCCGAGCGCCGGCATGCCGTCGGCGGCGGCCTTGGCCACGAGATCGTCGAGCCGTGACGCCCCGTCGAGCATCGAGTACTCGGTGTGAACGTGGAGGTGGGTGAACGACGAACCCACGAGTGGCAACTCCTCAGCGCAGGGGCGGGGCTGCCATCGAGGTGCCTGCGTGGTTGCCGGGTCGGCAGGCCGCGACTTCGACACCACGAGCGGGAATCCCCACCGTGTCCACAGTTGTTGCCCACAAGCTGTGGGAAACTACACAACTGTCATTTGAGCCTTGACTCTAACACAGTTGCCAACCACTGCCGCTTGGCCAGATGGGTTCCTAGCCCAGCGGTGTCTGGTACTTCTCCAGGAACTCGGCCATCGCCCAGCCCCAGACGATGACATACTCGGCGTCGTCTGTGTCGCAGCGGTCGAGGACGGCCGCCCCTTCGCAGGGCTTCGTGGACTCGTGATCGAAGACGAGGCGCTCGCCGTCGCCCTTGGCGATCATCGTGCGGTCGTCGAATGCGATCGCACCGAAGCGCTTCGCCAGCCGCCGACCCCAGGCCCGCTCCTCGCCGTTTGCCCGCTCGTCGGGCCACGGTCGGACACCGGTGAGCTCTCCGAGCATCTCCAGCGGGCCCGGCTCGATCATCCTGCAGGCAACGATCACGTCTTCGTCGGGGAAGGCCATCAGCGCCTTGTGGTAGCTCTCGTGCATCAACGCCTTCAGCACCGGGGACCGCTGCTTGGTCCTGGCCACCGAGGCGATGCCGATGACGAGGGCGGGTGTCCCGCCGATTCGCTCCAGGGTGGTGAGCATGAAGCCCCGGAGCTTGTCCTTCTCATAGGCCTGGCTGGCTAGGACCCACTCCTCGGCCTCCTTGCTGAGCATCCCGGCTTCCCACCCGACGGTCGAGGCGACGAGATCAGCCATCTCGGCGAAGTCGGCGTCGCCCAATCCGGCGCAGTCCTTCGTTAGAACATCAATCGCCACGCTTCTGAATCCCCCTCGATTCCGAATTCCCAGACATCAATTGTCACCGGGCTGAGCCGGTTGCGCAACTTGGATGGGCCTGGGTATCTCGGGTCGCGTTCGCCGACCCCCGGCCTGGGCGGTCGTCCTGGCCCTCAGCGCCTCGCTAGAGGTATACGCCACCGCCGGATTGCTGATTCTGATCGGGTTGGGGGCGTCTCTGACCAGGGGGGAGGGCCTGGGACTGCTGCATCATCTCGAGTTGCTGTCGAGCCGCGGTCTGCTGAGCGAACAGGGTGGCCTGTATCCCGTGGAAGAGACCCTCGAGCCACCCGACGAGCTGGGCCTGGGCCACGCGCAGCTCGGCTCCCGAGGGGATGTCGTCCTCGTCGAAGGGGAGGGCGAGGCGCTGCAGCTCGTCTCGCAGGTCCGGTGAGAGCGCCTCGGCCAGCTCGTCGACCGAGGTCTCGTAGATCTCGCGGAGGCGATCCCGACCGGGCTCGTCGAGATCGGTGGCTCGTACTTCCTCGAGCAGTTGCTTGATCATCGTGCCGATCCGCATGACCTTCGCCGGCTCGGAGACCGTGGTCGTTGAATCCTCTCCATCGGAGCCGGCCCCTTGAGCGTCGTCGACGATCTCGGGCGTTTCGGGCTGCTGATCCGTCATGGTCTAGTTCTATCCCCTCTACCGCCGTCTCGCCCGCTGGGCCGACGTGAGCCGGCTGCTGCTCCGATCGAGGGTCACCCGTTCAGGTGGTGGCGCTGATGCACGGGACGAGCATCTCGGCGGCGGTCACCGAGCCGTGGCGGCCGACGAGGTCGAACGGACCGGAGTCGTGCGGGTCCTCGAAGGCGATCCGGTCGAACGGCAGGAGCGCGACGTCGCCTAGCCGCGCTCGAATGTCGTCGTCCATCGTCTTGCCGAACCAGTGCTCGTCGAGCATCTGATCGATCGTGCGGACCCACGCCGACTCGCCATGAACGCTCTCCGCGGCCTCCGCCAGCTGGGTCTGCTGGCCCGGGGAGGCATGCATCCACCGGAATCGCCCCTCGCCCGAGAGCCGCACGCTGTGAGCCAAGACGTCGTCGCCGATGGGGACGAGCCGCCGTCCGCAATCGACCTGGCCGTGATCGGCGGTGAGGATGACGGAGGTGCCAGACGGGATCGCCATCAGCAAGTCGGCCACCAAGCGATCGACGAAGGCGAGCTCGGCGTCGTAGGCCGACCCGAGACCGTACTCGTGCGCCACCTTGTCGATCCCGTCGTAGTACACGTAGAGGGCGCGCTCGCCTTCGTGGAGTAGTCGGGCCGTCTCGTGGACGAGCAGCGCAGGCGTGCGATAGCCGACCATCCTCCCGCCCCGCAGGTGGGCCTCGGTGAACCCGGACCGACGGAACTCTGCCTTGGTCACCAATGTCAGCTCCTCGCCGAGGAACGGCGGATAGGGCTGGAGCAGTGCCGGGGGGATCACCGACCGGGCATCGGGTGTCGTCTCGGTGCCCCACCGAAGGCTGTTCAGGACCTGGTCGTCGACGATCATCCGGTAGCCGACGATCCCATGCTCCGACGGCGTCAGCCCGGTGGTTATCGACGTGAGGGCCGACGCGGTGGTCGAGGGGGCTACGGTCGTGATCGGCCCACCGGTCATCGCCGCCAGCGTCGGTGCGATGTCCCGGCGCTCCCCGAGCTGGACCCAGCCGAGGCCGTCGATGACGAGCAACAGACGGGCACCACCGGGCGTGAAGGAGGCGGGCAACGACTCCCCGGCCGTCTTGCCGAGCAGTGCCGGCATGAGGTCGGTCACGCAACCGCCGTCGAAGTTCGGCAAGGTCAACGCTTCCATGGACGCCCCGCCTTCGTTGTGTTCGCCATCTCCACTGCCTGCGCCGCCGTATTCGCTGCCCGTGCTCTGCTCGTGCTCTCTGCCGTATTGTGCCCCTTCGTCGTGCCCCGCCGCTCGGCGGTGCTGTCGCTGATCGCGATACTAGTTTCGCCCATCGACCAATCCGTGAACGTATCGCACGTTGTCGCAACCGCCACCGAATCCCGCACTCCGGTAGTCTTCACCAGGTGAAGGTGTCGACACGGGGAGACTATGCGAGCCGGGCCCTGCTGTCGTTGGCACTCCATGGCGAGACGGAAGGTCCGACAACCGTCCGCGACATCGCCGAGCGAACCGGGCTCCCCCAGCCCTACCTGGAGCAGATCCTCCTCGCCCTCAAAGGAGCCGGCCTGGTCCGGTCCAAGCGCGGAGTCGGCGGCGGCTACATCCTGGCCCGACCGCCCGACGAGATCCACCTCGCCGAGATCATCCGAGCCGTCGACGGGCCGATCGCGCTCGGCGACTTCGGCGAGCCCCACACCGACGGTGCGTGCGACCACGAGGGCCAGTGCGTCCTCCTCGCCCTCTGGCACCTGGTCGGATCGGAGATCCGCCACCAGCTCGAAGCCTGGACGCTCGCCGATATCGCCACGATGGCCCGTGGCGAGCGGGCGTGGCCCGAGCCGACGTGACCGAGCTCGACCGACCTGGCTGAGCCCGGAGTGGAACTCGAGGACGCCATCACCCGGCGGCGAATGGTCCGAGCCTTCGCCACGACGCCGATCGCCAGCGCCGCGATCGACGAGCTGCTCGACCTCAGCAGGCGGGCCCCGTCGGCCGGCAACACCCAGGCCCTCTCCTTCGTCGTGCTCGATACGCCGAGTGCCACCGCTCGCTACTGGGCGGTGACCCTGCCGGCCCCGCGACGCGATCGCTTTCGCTGGCGAGAGCTGCTCGACGCCCCCGTCCTCGTGCTGGTGGCCACCGAGCCCGCCGCCTATCCGGCCCGCTACGCCGAGCCCGACAAGGAACGGGCCGGCCTGGGCCGCTCGGTCGATGACTGGCCGGTCCCCTACTGGTGGGTGGACGTCGGCGCGGTCATCCAGAACCTCTTGCTGCTCGTGGTCGACCGCGGTCTCGGGGCCTGCTTGTTCGGCCCCTTCGACGACGAGCCAGAGCTGCGGGACGAGTTCGGGCTCGGCCCGGGGGTCAGGATTGCGGCCACGATCGCAATCGGTCACCCCCTGCCCGACGACCCGGGCCGGTCGGCGGGGCGGCCGCGCCCGCCGCTCGGTGCGGTCGTCAGCCGACCCGGTCGAGGGCGGCCCGCAGATCGGCGGGCAGCTCCGAGGTGAACCGTAGCCGGTCGCCTGTCGTCGGATGGTCGAACCCGAGCACCTCTGCGTGGAGGAACGGCCGGGCGAGTCCGGCCACGAGGTCGCCGTCGATCGCGCCGTCGTACGCGTCGTCGCCGGCGACCGAGTGACCGATCGCGCTCAGGTGGGCGCGGATCTGGTGGGTCCGGCCCGTCTCGAGCCGACACGACAGGAGGGTGAGTGGCGGCGTCGCTCCCGAGCCGGTGCCTCCAAAACGGTCGATGACCTCGTAATGGGTTCGTGCCGGGCGCCCGTCGGCCACGATCGCTCGCCTCGTGGCACTACGCGGTGACCGACCGAGGGGAGCGTCGATGACACCGGCTTCTGCGTCGAGGTGGCCGAGGACCAGGGCGCAGTATCGGCGCTCGACCGTCCGGCGCTCGAGCTGATCGCTCAATGCGCTGCGAGCGCGCTCGTTGCGGGCGACCATCAGCAACCCCGAGGTGCCCCGATCGAGGCGGTGGACGATCCCGGGCCGGTCCGCCGGCCCGACCGCCACAAGCTCGGGAAACCGGGCGAGGAGGCCGTGGACCATCGTGCCGTGCCCCACCCCGGAGCCCGGGTGGACGACGAGGCCGGCCGGCTTGTCGACGACGATCACGTCTCGATCGACGTACACCGTCGGTACCTCGATCGACGGCTCAGGAGCGAGACGAGCGGCGACCCGGTCCACGTCGATCGTCAGGGAGGAGCCTGCCGACACGTTCTGCGATGGCTTGTCGACCGCGATCCCGTCGATGGTGACCTTGCCCTCGGCGATCAGGTTGGCCGCCCGGCTCCGGGCCACATCGGCGAGCAGCGCCACGATCCGGTCGATCCGCTGGCCGACCAGTGCATCGGGTACGGTTTCGACCTCGATCCGCTCAGCCACCGCAACCCGATGACGGCGCCTCCGCGTCGGCGGTGGAGCCCGTGGTCGCTTCGCCGCGGCTTCCCTGGTGATCGGAGGAGCCGACGGCCTCGGAACCGGCGTCGGGCACGAGGAGCGAGTAGACCATGAAGGCGATCACCCCGACGACGACGGCGGAATCGGCGATGTTGAAGATCGGCCACCACTGGAAGTCGATGAAGTCGACGACAGCACCACTGAGCAGGCCGTCCTCGGCCCTGGCCACCCGGTCGACGAGGTTGCCGATCGCGCCTCCGGCGATCGCGCCGAGGAGTATCGGTCCGAGCCGGTCGGAGCGTTTGCGGGCGAGGCGGAGCAGGACGACCGCCATGACCAAGGCGATCAGGCCGAACAACGGACCGAGACTGGTCCCGGTGCTGAATGCGGCTCCCGGGTTGTAGTGCAGGTGCAGCCGCAAGGTCCAGAACACGTCGATGCACTCATCACCGCCGGGGGTGCACGGTCCCGGATCGAGCAGGCGATCGATCCAGAGCTTGCTCGCCTGGTCGAGCACCGCGACGACGAGCGCCATCACGGTGGCGGACCGTAGCGGCCGTCGGGCGCGCGTCACGTCGCTCCAGTTGCTCAGAACATCGATGTCTTGTGCTGTACGCACACTGCGGCCTCCGGAATGGCCTCCAACCGCTCCTTGGGGATCACGTCGTCACCGGCGATGCACAGGCCATAGGTGTTGTGGTCGAGGCGGGCCAGCGCCCCGTCGATGTCGGCCACCGCCTGGCGGGCCGCTGCCGAGAGGGCGAGGTCACGATCGCGCTCGACCGCGATCGTATCGCCTTCGCCTGACTCCTCGTCGAACTGCACATCGCCCGGTTCTCGATCGGCCATCAGTGCCGCGGCCTCAGCCGCCAGCCGGTCGGCGCTGCTGGTGTACTTCGCCCGTTCCTCGATGAGGGCGGCCCGTTGGGCGGCCAACCACTTCTTGTCGAGGAGGTGCTTGGCGCTCGCTGGGATCTTGCGGGTACCGTCGCCATCGATTGATGCGGTGGATCCTCCGGTCGCCGACTTCTTGGCCGCCGACTTCTTGGCCACGGTCGTTGCCGTCTTCTTCGCTGCCTGCTGCTTTGACACGGATTTCTTCGACGCTGCTTTCTTGGCTTGGGATTTGGCTGTGGTCTTACTGGCTGCCTTCGTGGCCGCCGCTTTCTTGCCCGCCGCCTTCTTG
>JAOTYQ010000708.1 GCA_029861725.1 Acidimicrobiia bacterium
CAGCGCGTCAATCGCGGCTTCGAGGATCTCGGCGTGATCGACCGCCGTGTTGGATCCTGCGTTGCCCGGCCGGACCAGTTGAGCCAGCACCTCCCGACGCTCTGTGTCCATAGCGATCAGGGGGTGGAACCCGTAGGTCCGTTTCCACGTGCCGGCGGCGTCTTGTTTGTCGGAGCGGCAACACACGATCGTGGCGTCGATATCGATCACGATCTGTGACCGCTCTGGTTCCAGCGCCCACGCCGGCGGCCCTGGCGGCGGCTTCGGTGGCACACAGGTCCCGCAACTCGGCCGGACTGACCCGGTTGAACGTGCGCCACAACGTGGTGGTCGACGCCACCTGACCGAACAACGTCTTGAGACCCCGCAGCATGGCCATGTCCGACATCGTCGTGGCCCATCGGCCAAGGCCAGGACCATCACCGCCAGGGTGGTTCCCGGGTGGTGATCCCGGAACAGGAACCGGCGCATCGCATGACGCAGACCAGCGGTCACCCCGAGCTGGTCAGCAACCTCAGCGAGCCACCACAACCCCGCCCGAGACGTCAGACCCTGACCGGTCCGTCACCGTCCGTGGCCGGCACAAGCTGCTAGCATCACCCACGACAAGACCCTCTTTCCCTGAGAGAACGCTTCCGTTGAACAGTTGCGATTATCCCAGGTGAGAGGGTCTTCTCACGCCACCACAGTCATGTCGGACGAAAAATCGTGGTTAAGTGCGCCGTCGGCGTAGGGCCGGTTTGAGCGATCCAGGGCCGTTCGGCCCTACTGGGTGGTAGATCAGCGACATACTGTCGAGTTGGACGATTTGTCGCGTCGCGTGGGTACGTGCGCGGTGTCGCTGCCTTGGCTGACCGACGGTCGGTGACGAAAGGAGATAGCTGTGGGAACCGTGGGTGAGATGGTGGCGCGGGGAAGGGGATTCGTCTCTGAGAGGGCGAAGCGTCTGATGTTCTTCGAGCATGCGAGCGGCCTGGGCTTTGAGGAAACGGTCGAAGCGGTGACCGAGGCGGCCGAGGGACAAGGCTGGCATGTTCTCCGTGTCAACGATCTGCAGAGGACCTACCAGGAAGCAGGCCACCCGGACATGACGAAGGTACTAACGGTGGAGCTGTGTAACCCTGATGGGGCGGTTCGGATTTTGAGCGAGGACGACAACAAGCGCCTTGCGGCCATGATGCCTATCCAACTCGCTGTCTACGAAACCCATTCTGGGGATGTCCGCGTTTCGGGTATGAACGTTGGGCTGATGGGCAGGATGTTCGGTGGGGTCATCGAACAGGTGATGCGTGAGGGGGCGCAGGACGTGGACCGGACGCTGGCAGGTGTAGTCGAGAGCTAGAGAGGAGGGGCAGTGTTTGATGGCACTGGCTGGTGGGTGATCTTTCCGATCATTGGGCTGGCCTGCATGTTGCTGATGATGTCCCGGATGTTCTTCTCCCGGCGTGGGGGCTCGGGAGGCGGGTCGGGGGTTGGACCGATGCGGATGGGTCCCATGGGCATGATGAGTCACGACCGTGAGCAAGACCACGAACGGGATGAAAGCGCCCTGGATGTGTTGCGTAGGCGCTACGCGGCGGGGGAACTCACCGACGAGGAATTCGATGCCAAGCGCCGCAGACTCGAGGGCCGGTAGCCGTGAGGCGTCTCATCATCGTCACGGTCCTTGCGGCCTGTGTGCTTCTGGCCATGCGAAAGATGGCCGAGAGAGCGGGCCCTGTCATGCGGCAGCGATGCTCGGAGATGTGTGATGGGATGTTGGCCAACATGCCGGAGTCGTTTCCCCCCAATCGCATGATGGCCGACCTGGAATCCATCAAAGAGCAGACTGCACGCATTCTTGAGGAGCTGAAAGAACCCCCAGGGGTAGACGAGCCACAGGAATAAGGACGCCATGGTGAAGGCCGACGGAGGCATTCACTCAGCGTCGCCATCACCTGGCGATCACTCAATCTGGGTGACATCGCTCCGTTGCAGGAGTGCGCTAGATCGGCACGGATCGCCCGCTCGGCATCACTCGTACACTTGTTCGAGTGCGTCACGGCTGGTGAACCTTGGCACGTTTGGTGGCCCGGCCGAGCGTTTCCGTTCACGCAGGCCACGCAACACGCCGGTGATGCGCTGCTCTGATCTGAGCGCGCAAGAAAGCCACCGTGCCTCTGGCACCCCGACCCGCTCGGGCTGGTGGCTCTACATCGGCGAGCGCTCTCGTGGCCCGATCTTCCTCGGGACCTACGGCCAGCTGATGGACCGCCGCGCCGCTGCGTGACCTGGCCAAGCCGCCCCCAGACACCGAGGCGGGCCGCTGGCCGCCAGAAGACGACCACTTGACCTACGGGCTGGAAATGTTCTGTTGGCTAGCGGAGAACCGGCCCGATCGAGTGGACGCCGAC
Source organism: Acidimicrobiia bacterium (assembly GCA_029861725.1). Taxonomy (GTDB): domain Bacteria; phylum Actinomycetota; class Acidimicrobiia; order Acidimicrobiales; family SZUA-35; genus CADEDH01. The sequence continues at coordinate 2,394 of JAOTYQ010000708.1, forward strand.
CTCGACGGGCGACCATGCGAGACCATCTACCCCAGCGCAGAGGTCACTGCTTTCTGGGACTCAGCCCGTACGCTCTAGCTGCGATTGATACGCGGGTAGATCGCTGGTCCAGATCGTTCCCGCCCATGGTGTGCGAGACGGTGAAGCCAGACTCCGTATCCGAGCTGTATTGCCCCTACCGAGACCCGAGAACGTCAGAGATATGGCTCAGGGTTGCGCTGTAGTTGACGATGCCATTGAGGTGGTAACTTCGGCTTCCGATGTCGATGTCGTCGACGGTGGCAGTGTGGTCGACGGTGGCGGTGGGGTGGTGGAAGTGGTTTCCGATGTCGGTGTGGTTGTTGAGGTAGTTTGAGGCGGTTTAGGACCCCGTCGAAGGTCATACACAAAAGGACCGAAGCGGCCACCCCAGGTCGCCCAAAACTCGAAATGGAGTCGATCACCGCCCTCGGAGAACGAAATATTCTCAAGGGACCCCCGCGTCGTCGTAACCGACCCCTCGTCATCCCACACGATGTCGATCCAGCCCGAACCCGGCTGCCCATCAGGATAATGCCCATCCACACTGAACACCTTTTCCGGATAGTCATCATTCGGGTAGCCAAAGGAGAACGGCGGCTCCCCTCCCGCCGCGTCAGCAGAGTAGGAACCGTCGGCACGGAACTCAACCCAGAAATCGGCTGGCGCTGACCAACCAGGTGGCACGGTCACCTCACCGATCCAGGAGCCCACGATGAGTTCCGCCATCGGAATCTCAGAGAAGA
>JAOTYQ010000130.1 GCA_029861725.1 Acidimicrobiia bacterium
CCTCGTGGTCACTGCCGAAGCTCGACCGCGGGCGCCAAGCCCGCCCCGCGCTACGCAGGGCGCTTCCGGATCCAACAGCGCAACGACGAGTCGCCCCGAGTCGACCTCGACAACCCCGACGTGACGCTCAACGTCGAGGTGTTCGGACCGTGGTCGTCGGTAGGAATCGTCCGTCGCAGCTGGCGAGACGCGTCGGTGTCCGCCACCGGCAAGTAACCACAGCCAACAGCGCGACGCTCGTTTCTGCTCGGCGTCGCCAGTGAGGCTCCCGCTGGTCTTGCGGTGCAACGGCGGTGAGGACGCCGTCGGTGGGACGTTTGCCCCTACAGGCCTGTTCGGGTCGAGTCGAGGATCGATGGTGTGGCGGCTGGCGACTTGGCAGTCACTCGGCGAGCAAACCCAGAAGCCCCGGCCCGGCGCACGACTAGCGACTACTTCCGATCGTCAGCCGCGACAGGAGTTCCCTCATGATCGACAACATCACCAGCCAGGACCTTCGCCGACTGGCCGAAACCACCGCCGAGCATTGCGTGTCTATCTTCTTGCCGACCCACCGGGCCGGCTATGAGCAAGCCCAGGATCTCGTCCGACTCAAGAACCTCCTCACCAGTGCAACCGCCGAGCTCACGTCGCTCGGGCTGCGACAACCCGAGGCTGAAGCGCTGCTGGCACCGGCTACCGCCCTTCTCCACGAGCAGGCGTTCTGGGCCCACCAGGACAACACCCTCGCGCTCTTCCTGACTGAAGACGGAATGATGAGCTACCGGCTGCCCGAGCCCGTCGACGAGCTCGTCGTCGTCACCGATCAGTTCCACCTCAAGCCTCTCCTCCCCTCGGTGGCCGCTGGCAAATCCTTCTATGTTCTGGTCTTGAACCGGCACGAGGCCCGGCTCCTCCGAGGCAGTCGTGTTCATGTGGCCGAGATCGAGCTGAGCCCCATTCCCGAGAGCCTCGGCCAAGCATTGCCAGGAGCCACTAGCGAGCGACAACTCCTGAGCCACTCCGCCGGCCCCGTCGCCCGAGGACGGGTAACCGCCACCTTCCATGGCCACCCGAAGCCGGGGGTAATCACCAAGGACGACCTCGCTCGCTTCTTCAGCGCCGTCGACGACGGCATCAACCGCATCATTCCCGATCCGCCCACGCCTCTGGTGTTGGCCGGAGCTGGGTACCTTCTTGCCACCTTCCGCCGCACCAGCAAGTACCACCGAATAGTCGAGCTCGACATCGAGGGCGACCCCGAGCGCCTCAGCTCCGACGAGCTCTATGCAGCGGCCTGGCCACTCGTCGAACCGGTCCTTGACCAGGATCGGGCCACAGCGACCGAGCTCTACTTCGCGAGCGCCACACCTACCACGTCCTCCATCCCCGATGCATTGCTGGCCGCCAGCAAGGGCCAGATCGAAACGCTGTTCGTGCCGGTCGATGCCCAACAATGGGGGACCTTTGCGCCAGACCAGCAACTCGTCGACCTCCACGAGGTCCGCCAGCCCGGCGATCGCGACCTCCTCGATACTGCCGCGATCAACACGATTCTCCATCGAGGTGCGGTCTTCACAACTCGGGCGACCGAGATTCCCGGAAACGGACCACTCGCCGCGATCCTCCGTTACTGAGCTGAGCGGGGTGACGAGGACGCAGTCAGCGGCGTCGAGGGCCGCGGCGATCGGGCATGATTTCTGCGACACGCCAACGGGCCGCTCATGCGGCGGACCCCTGATTCTCACGGTCACCGACACAGTCGGGCAGACCTTCGCTCTGCCGCTTCTCCGAGGGCTGGAGGGACACTGGCCGAAGTGGCTCCGGTGGCTGCTGTGCCCGGCTAGCCGCCGACACCGTTTGCGCAGGGACCGACTCGAAGCCGAGTTCAAGAGGATCGCAACACCAATTGCCGATGGCACGGCCACTGCCGACCGGGAGCGATTGTTCGTCGACATCGACAACAAGCTGTCACGTTGACCGAGCGATCCCGAGCTGACCATGCCCACCACGTTCGGTAACGTGCTGTGAAGGTCTCGTTATCGGTCCGCCTCCGCTAAGCGGAGGTATTCGTGCGGAACTCAGACGATTCGGAGAACAGCCAAAGGAGCTCAGCGCGGCTCAGCTCACTGCCGAGCAGCTCGGTCCAGTAGGTCGTACCGGCTGTGTCGCCGGCTCGGCACAGCGTGTTCCAGTAGAGCCGGTCGACGAATTCCGCATCGGTGGCGTCGGGATAGGTCGCCGCGAACTCGGGGCTGGTCACGAATACCTCGAGAATCAGGTCGAGACCGAGCCCGCTTTCGATCTTGCTGACCCAGTAGGCGAACCCCACAGGGTCTGGTTGCCGGGTGAACGTTGCCAGGTAGAGACGGGCGAGGCTCGCCTCGACCCCGGTGAGGTTGGCGTACGGACCGGTCAATGTCCGCACATATGGTGGCACTGGCGCAGCGATCGTGATCGTTCGCGCCGCCACCTCCGTGTTGCCAGCGCCATCGGCGGCAGCCACGGTCAAGGTCTTGGTGGTTGCGCTCGTGGTATCGACGGCGGTGCCCGAGGTGATGGGCTCGCCGTCGATTGCGCCGTGGCACGAGACGAGCCCCGATCCGCCAGTATCCGAACAGGTGAACTCGACGATGAGCGGATCCTCGATCGCCACCGTCACATCGTCGGCTGGAGAGGTGATGATCGCCGTTGGGTCAGTCGTATCCGGCGCCGTGACCTTGCGAACCCGGTGGCTACCGATCTCGGTGACGTAGAGGCTGCCGTTTTGGTCGATTGCCACCATGTACGGACTGGCCAGCTGAGAGCCCGATCCGGTTGGCGGCGAATCCTCGGTGCTGCCCAAAGGTGCCGGTGCCGACAACCGTGGAAATCAACCAGCCCGCTCTCACTTTGCGAACGCGGTGATTGCCGGAGTCGACGATGTAGAGGTTGCCATCACCATCGACCGCCACCCCCAAGGGGCCCTTCAGCTGGGAGCCGGTCGCAGTTGGCGGCGAGTCTTCACCGTTGCCCAGCGTGCCGGTACCGGCAACGGTCGAAATCGAGCCGTCGGTGGCAACCTTGCGAACCCGGTGATTGTAGGTGTCGGCGATGTAGACGTTGCCATCGCCATCGACCGCTACCCCAAATGGGTAGTTGAGCTGGGAGCCGGTCGCAGTCGGCGGTGAATCCTCACCGCTGCCGGCCGTGCCCGAGCCGGCAACCGTCGTGATCGGCTCCGGTCCCTCGACTGCGTCGGCCGGTGCAGGTGCAAACACCAGCAACCCAGCCAGCAGTAGCAACGCCTTCCACACAGGCCGTAATCGACACATCCCGGCGAGACTGCAGATCTGCCCGGCGAATGGTCCAGACGGCCCATTCTTCGTATGCCTGATGCGGCCACTCGACTACGGGCGATGGGTCCAGGGCCGCCCGCCGCTGGCCGGCCAGCTGAGTGCCAGAACGACGAGCGCCATGCTCGCCGCTATGAAGTAGTTCAGGAGGAGGAGCTCGGCGGCCACGATCGGGAGGTAGAAGCCGATCACCAGATCGATCGAGAACGACTGGCCGAGCGCCAGGATCCGGTTCTCCTCAGACGTAGCCCGTCGGATGAGAGGTCGGCCCCACCCCAGCACGACCACGAGCACCAGCGCGACGAGCGGCTGCTCGAACACGACGGCGAAACTGGCGAAGACGATGGCGGCCACGACCGAGGCGTCGGCCAGCTCGGCCCGAGAACGGGAGGTGCCTTCCCGGATCTGGCGGAGCAGCGGCTCGAGCGTGGCCCGAAACGACCCGCCGAGGTCCATTGCTCGACCCCCAAGGAGCAGGAGGAACGCGCTGACGATCAGTGCTACCGCTGTCGATTGGATCCCAACCTGCACCAGCTCAGGTCGCGTCGTCAGCTCGATCATCGAACGAGCCGTCACGGCCTACGCCGAGCTCGGCTGCAGCCACGCTCAGCGTGAGGGTGCCGGCTGGTCATCTACCTCGTGGCTCCAACCGGCGGCATGGGCCCGGCCGACCGCCTCGAGCTGCGAGCGGACGCCGAGCTTCCGAAGCACGCTCTTGATCTGGCTCCGCACGGTCTGTACCGAGACGTAGTCGCGATCGGCCAGCTGGGCGGGGCCGTACCCGGCTATGAGCCCGGCGAGTACCTGTCGCTCGCGCGTCGACAGCGCCGCGAACGGGGCGAGGCGCGCCCAGCGCTCCCCACTCAGACGTTGCCCTTCGATGAGCAGCTGGGCCCGTTGCTGGGGCCGGACCGCCTCGCCGACGCAGACTCGGAGGACGGTGTCGATGATGTCCGGTAGAGGCTCCACCTTGGACAGAACCACCTTGGCCCCCCTACTCAAACAGTCGGCCCAAAGCTCGACACCGGTCTCACCGGTTAGCACGGCCACCCGTACGCCCTGCTCGGCGACCGCTTCAACGAGGGCCAAGCCGCCGCCCTCGAGCGGCAGCCCCAAATCAGCGACGACGACGTCCGGCGACCGCTCGACGATCCAGGCGACGATCTCGCTGGTCGCCTCGCCTCCCGACAAGGGGGCCAACTCGGTCTCGATCCCAGCGCGCTCCAGCTCGATTCGTAGGCCGGCGGCGAGCAGAGGATGGTCGTCGATCACGACGGCGCGGTAGCGGGCCTCGGAGCGCGACATCAGGCCGCTCCGACCGATCGTGCCGAGCCCATCCGCACCACGAAGCGCGTCCCGTCCTTCGTCGGTTCGAGCACGACCTGAGCACTATTGCGTTCCGCGAGCTGTCGGGCCCGGCTCAGGCCGAAACCAGTACCGCCGGGATGGCCCGAAACGCCCCGCTCGAAGACGCGTGCGGCATCGGCGGCGGAAAGCTCGCCGCCAGCGTCGGTGACCGAGAGTGTTACCGCGTGGCCGGTCTCCGCGATCTCGACCACGATCGGCACCAGCCCGTGGCGAAAAGCGTTCGCGATCAGGTTGTCGACCACCGACAGCAGCTCCGACTCGTTGCCTCGAATCAGGACAGCAGCGGGTGAACGGAGCTCGATCGCAAGCCCAGCGCTCCGGCGGATGTCGATCATGCTCCGGACTGCTGGCACCAAGTCGAAGGCCGCCCTGCGTGGCCATTCGGTCACCGCTTGCCCGTTGGTCAACGCCGCCGGATAGAACGTGCCGCTGGCCAGGCCGGCGCCGGCGACGGTCAGCCGGCGGAGCCGAGCCACCTCGGACTGCACCGGACCAGCGAGCTCGGAGCTGGCCGCACCGACCGCGGCCTCGATCGACAACAAGCCACTCCTGAGGTCGTGCAGGAGATCCTCGTTGCGTGTGAGCTCGTCGGTCATCCGCCGCCGTACGGCTCGCAACTGTTCGATCGAGCGGTGTTCCGAGACCTCGATGTCGACCAGGAGGCCGTACAGACACGTCATCCCGGCTCCAGCGGCCAGCAGCGCCACGCTGCCGGTCGTCGACGCAGTGGCAGCTCCCGTCCGCACAAGGCTGGCGGCCATGGCGAGTGCCAGCGAGCCGAGTCCGGCGAAGACCTCGAGCCAGCGGGCCGAGGACAGACCGCGTCCGAGCAACAAGATGGCGAGCGCGGCCGATGCGACGACCACGAGAGCGGAGGCCGTGGCCCCAGCCGAGGATCGGTCCACGAACGCGACCCACGACCAAGCGGCTCCCGGGCCGAGCAGTACACCCGCGATCAGGCCGGCGATGCGAGACCGAGCTACGGCGGCACGATACGCACTCAGCACTCCGGAGACAGCGAAGAGCGTCGCGGCCACAACCCCGAGCTGGGCGGCGGCCGACGGCGGGACTGCGATCGGAGAACGCCTCTCGACGATCGCAAGGCCGGACACGACCGTGAGGGCGACAACGAACGAGACGAATGCCTTGCCGACCGGAGGTCCGGCTCGCAGACGCCGGCGGTCACTCCGGCTGCTCGTTCCTAGATCGTTCACGTCGACAATCACCCGCTGCCTTGGAGAGATCGAGAGTGACCGTATCCATGGCATTGCCGACGCTCAAGGGACACGGTGCCCACTCCAACTTGGTCCAAATGGACCGGCCACGATTGCCGCATTTGGGGGATGAGCATCGGCGCGGAGCCCTCCACGATCGATGGCAACGAACAAACCGAGGCGGAGGAGCCTGAACCAATGAACATGATCACCTTCATCCATAGCTGGCTGTCGACCAAGGCCCAGGCCGAAGGGGAACGGGGTGCCGGACTGGCCGAGTACGCCCTGCTCCTCTTCCTGATCGCGGTGGCCTGCGTGGCTGCGCTGACCACCCTGGGCACGACGATCGCCGGCGTGTTCAACACGATCAACGGCAACCTCTGATCCCGATCGGAGGCTGGTTGAGGCCGGCGGCGGTCGCCCGGAGGGAGGGCACCGCAGCCGGCCCTTGAGTGAAAACGAGCTCGAGGTCCTGTGTGAACCACAGGCCATCGGGCCTTTGGAGAGAGGAGAGCTATGGACATGTCAGACCTCACCGGAACAGGACCCAGCCGATCGGAGCGAGGCGCCGGGCTCGCGGAATACGGGTTGTTGCTCCTGCTGGTCGCCTTGGTCTCGATCGGGATACTGACCACTCTCGGGGTCCAGATCTCGGGCTTCGTCGACACGGCCACCGCCATGTTCTGACTGATCGGTGCGGCCCACCCGGTCCAAGAAGAAGTGCCCTGGCCACGAGGCGTTGCGGTCGATACAGCTGGCCGGTGCGGCCAAGCGGCGCTGATGTCGCCGTACCACCGACGGTGCCGATGGAAAGGAACCTGATGACGGCTCGAAGCTGGCGTTATCGAGATCGAAATCGATCGGGAACTGAGCGACCGAGCCGTCTGTCCGGGGAGCGGGGATCGGTGTTGGCCGAGTTCGCGCTCGTGCTGCCGGTGCTGCTGCTCGTCTTGCTTGGCATCGTCGAGTACGGCATCGCCTTCAACCGGGCCCAGGCGATCGAGGCCGCGGCCCGCGAAGGAGCCCGCCTGGCTTCGATCTCATCGACGACGTCGGCGGACGTCACGGCCAGGGTCAACGACGCTCTCGTCGGCATCCCGCTCGACAATCCGGTCAACGTCGGGATTGCCCCCGGCGGGTGCGCCGGACGCGAAGGCGAGACCGTCACCGTGACGGTCACCACCGACCACGACGTCACCATCCCGCTGCTCTTCAGCCAGAACGTGACGCTGGCCGGCGAAGCGGTGTTCCGGTGCGAAGCATGACCCGCACCAGTCTCCCCAATGCCGACGAGCGGGGCGTCACGCTACCGATGGTCGCCCTCAGCATGGTGGTGTTGCTCGGGATGGCCTCGCTGGTCATCGACCTCGGCAACGGCTGGCGGACCAGACGGGCCCTGATCGCAGCAACGGACGCGGCCGCCCTCGCAGCCGCCCAGGACTTCGTCAACGACACCAACGGGTGCACCTCGACAGCCGGCAGCTACCTGACCTCGAACGAGTCGACGTCGGTCCTGGTGTCGTGCGTGCCCTTCGCCTACAGCGCCGACCATGGTCGTGTGACGGTCACCGCCGACCAGAACGTCGACACCTGGTTCGCGGCCGTCATCGGCGAGGGGGACTACGATGCCCAATCGGTCACCACTGCGGTCTGGGGGCCGCCGGCCGGCGTGACCGGCCTGCGACCGATCGGGCTCTGCGTAGAGGGCTCGGCCGCCCTTCGGGACGTGATCGACAACCCGCCGGCGACCGAGACGCTCATCCGGATCGACTACGACAAGGACCAGCCCGACGCCTGCGGAGGCGCTTCGGTTCCCGGGAACTGGGGAACGATCGACTTCGACGGCGGATCGAACTCGAACAACGACACCAAGGACTGGGTCGCCAACGGCTACCCCGGCGAGGTCCAGTTCGGCAACCATCCGGTCACGAGCTGCGCAGGCGAGAGCCACTGCTACGAAGGCGACACCGGCGCGCTCGCCGGGATCAACGCCGAGCTGAACGGTCTGCAGAACAGCGGGATCTACTTCACGCTGCCGGTGTTCAACTTCGTCGAGAACCCGGGGGCCAATGCGGAGTTCCACCTCATGGGAGTGGTGAGGGTCCGGCTGATCGACTACCAGGTGAACGGCAATCCGAACAACCGATTCTTCGAGCTCCTAGTCAAGCCCGGTCTGATCACCGGCACCTGCTGCGGCGGTCCGGGCGGTGCCGGCGGCAACAAGGTCATCGCGTTGTGCGGCGTCGACCCGAATGCCTTTGGTGCCTGTGCACCGTGAACGGGATCGGGTGAAGCGACCCGTTGCCAAGCGCCGTCTCGGCCTGGGGAGCCGGGCCAAACGGCCCGGGGATGGCTCTCACCACTGCCCATGGCGGTGCCCGGCTGGGCTGACACTCTTGGACAACCACGTGCAATCCCGGCGGAGAGGACATGACCGGACATGAGTAGACGAGTGATCGGAATCGTAGCGGCGCTTCTCCTGGCGCTGGTCGGGACGGGCGCCCTCGTCGCCTACGTCAGTACCGCAGAGGCGCGGGCGCTGGCGGGCGAGGAGCTCGTCGAGGTGTATGTCGTCAGCTCCCCCATACCGGCCGGCACCCCCGCCGCCGAGGTCGAGCAGTTCGTGACCGTGGAGCAGGTGCCAGCCAAGGTGCAGGCCACCGAGGCGGTCGACAACCTGCCGTCGCTCACCGGCACGGTGACCGCGGTCGACCTCCTACCGGGTGAGCAGCTGGTCGACGGACGCTTCGTTCCTCGATCCGAATTCGCTGACCGTCTGGTCGGCGTGCAAGTCCCCGATGACATGGTCGAGGTGACCGTCGAGCTCGATCCCCAGCGAGCAGTCGGCGGGCTGCTCGAACCCGGCCACACGGTTGCGATCCTGGCCTCGTTCGAGCCCTTCGACCTGAATGCGACGGTGGTCGAGGTCGACGGTGAGGAGGTTGCGCTACCCGAGGCGGTGGCCGCCGCGATTGATGGCAAGACCCCGAACAGCACCGACGTGATCCTCCGGAAGGTGCTCGTGACCGCCGTCCAGGAGATCGAAGACCGCACGTTCAACGACTCCAACGATGAGGAGGTCGATCGGCTTACGACAGCACCGAACGACTCGGTGTTCGTGACCCTCGCTGTCCGACCGGTCGATGCCGAGCGGATCGTGTTCACTTCTGAGTTCGGCTTCCTGTGGCTCGCAATCGACCGGGAGACCGTGCCCGAGATCGAGGATCCCATCCAGACCAGGGGAACGATCTACGACGATCAGGTGCTGCCTCAGTGAGCGGGATCACCCTCGTCTCGGCCAACCCTTCGCTCGAGAGCTCGCTGGTTGAGCTCTACGGGAAGTCGTCGGCTGTCCGCCGGGTGTGGTCCGACCAGTGGCGGGACCCGGTCGAGACGACCATGGATGTCTGCGCCGCCGATCCCGAGCTGCTGGTCATCGGGAGCGACATGACCAGCGAGGCGGTCCGGACGCTGATCCCAGCGGTCGACCGCCGCTTTCCCGGAACGACCATCGTGGCCCTGGTCCAGACGCGGGACACCGACTACGCGATGGACCTGCTCCGGCTCGGGGCTCGAGACGTGCTCGACGAGTCGACGGCGGCCGAGGAGTTCCGAGCCGAGATCGACCGCGTGCTCGAGGTGGCCAAGATCCGGCGGGAACGGACGAGCCACTCGGACACGGCACTACGACGGCGGGTGATCACGGTGCTCAGCCCGAAGGGCGGGACCGGCAAGACCACGCTGGCGACGAATCTGGGTGTCGGGCTGGCCCGCCGGATGCCGAACCAGGTGCTGCTGCTCGACCTCGATACCCAGTTCGGCGATTGCGCCCCCTCCCTCGGTCTGCAACCGGAGCACTCGTTGATCCAGGCGATGGCTTCGCCGTCCCATGAGCGCAGCGCACTGAAGGTCTTCGTCACCCAGCACCGGTCGGGGCTGGCTGTCCTGGCCCCGCCGGAGGATCTCGCGGCAGCAGACGACATCGACGCCGACCGGCTCAAGCCGACGATCGCGGCCTTGACCGAGGAGTACCCGTTCGTGGTGATCGACACCGCGGGCGGGATCGACTCCGCTTGCCTGGCGGCGATGGAGCTCTCGACCGATCTGCTGCTCGTCTCCACCACCGACGTCCCGGCCATCAGGGCGCTTCGTCGGCAGCTGGACGCTCTCGACCAGGTCGGCTTCGTCTCCCAGCGGCGAAGCTTCGTGCTCAACCGGTCGAACGCCAAGGTCGGCCTATCGGTCGCCGACGTCGAGGCTGCAGTCGGTCTCGAGACCTCGTTCCAGATTCCCAGCACCCGCATCATCCCGGTCTCGACGAACGAGGGCGTCCCGGTCATCGAGAAGGAGGGCGGCAATGTCGCCCGGAAGCTCGAGGACATCGTCGACTACTACGCACCCCGCCAGGACGACTCGTCCCGCACCTTCCTGCGGGCACTACGAAAGGAGCGCTGATGGGGATCGGTGATCTTCTCCGCAAGTCGGGCACGTCTCCAATCGGAGCCGACGCCTTCAACGCCGAGTTGGAGGACAGCGCGCCCCGATTCGAGGACCCGCTGGCAGGCCTCCGGGGCCGGGCCCAAGAGGCGCTCTTCGACCGGCTTGGCAGCCGCTTGTTCGACCCGAACCTGGCCGAGGAGCAGTTACGAGCCTACGTGGTACACGAGCTCGACGAGATCCTGGCCACCGAGGTCAAGCAGCTCTCAGCCGAAGAGCGACTGGAGCTCGTCGAGTCGATCGGGGCCGACATCATGGGCCTCGGACCGATCGAGCCCTTCCTCGCCGACCCGACCGTGACCGAGATCATGGTCAACGCCGACGATGCGATCTTCGTCGAGCGAGGTGGTCGCATCTATCTGACCGAGGCGCGGTTCATGACCGTGCAACACCTCCGCCAAGTCATCGAAAAGATCGTGGCTGCTGTCGGGCGCCGGATCGACGAGTCGTCCCCGATGGTCGACGCCCGCCTGCCCGACGGCAGCCGGGTCAACGCAGTGATCCCGCCACTGGCCGTCGACGGACCGATGCTGACCGTTCGCAAGTTCGCCAAAGCCGCCTTCACGGCCACTGATTTGGTCGACTTCGGCACGCTCACCGATCAGAGCTCAGAGTTTCTCGACGCATGCGTTCGAGGCAAGCGGAACGTGCTGATCAGCGGCGGCACCGGAACCGGCAAGACCACGCTGCTGAACGTCGTCTCGTCCTTCATCCCCACCGACGAGCGGATCGTGACGATCGAGGATGCCGTCGAGCTCCGGCTACGTCAGCGCCACGTCATCAGGCTCGAAGCTCGGCCTCCGAACATCGAGGGCAAGGGCCAGGTGCCGATCCGAGACCTGGTGCGCAACGCCCTCCGGATGCGCCCCGATCGGATCATCGTCGGCGAGGTCCGGGGTGGCGAGGCACTCGACATGCTCCAAGCGATGAACACCGGCCACGAGGGCTCGCTGTCGACGCTGCACGCGAATGCTCCTCGCGATGCCCTGTCTCGGTTGGAGACCATGGTGCTGATGGCGGGGCTCGAGCTCCCGGTCCGAGCGATCCGGGAGCAGATCGCTTCTGCCCTCGACGTGATCGTCCACCTGAGCCGGCTCCGGGACGGCACTCGCCGAATCACCGAGATCTGTGAGGTGAACGGTATGGAGGGCGAGACGATCACCTTGTCCACCCTCTACGCCTTCGACTACGACGCCGGCTTCGACGACGAGGGCCGCTTCGCCGGCGAGATCCGACCGACCGGCTTGCGACCGATGTTCTCCGACGAGCTGGGTCACCTGGGGATCGCGCTTCCCGAGGCTCTGCTGCGGGCGGTCTGCGATCCGTTCGTCCTCGACGGGAGTCGTCGATGAGACGTGTTGCCGTCATCGCCGTCGCCATCGTGGTGGCGCTCGCACTCTCTTCGACGGGGTCGGCCGAGGCCCAGTCGACAGAGGACGAGATCCA
>JAOTYQ010000709.1 GCA_029861725.1 Acidimicrobiia bacterium
CGGTCTCGGTGGTCATCCGCTCGACGTTAGCCGCCGCCGAGAGCGTCAGCCTCGGCTCCGGCAACCGACCCGCTGGTCGGTGACCGATCGAACTGCAACAGTGGGGCGATGACGACGCTCATCACCGGAGGGACTGGGTTCATCGGAGCCGAGATCGTGCGCATGCTGGTCGACTCAGGCGAGGGACCGGTCCACGTCGCCCAGCGATCGAGCGACCTCGGCCGCCTGGCCGACCTGGCTGACCAGGTCGAGCTCCATCATCTGGACCTCTCCTCTCCCGACGAGATCGACCGCGTCATCGGATCGATCCGACCCACCCGGTTCTTCCACTTCGGAGCGATGCTGACCGGCCCGGGCGAGAACGACCCCCAAGCGCTCCTGCAGGCGAACGCGGTCGGCTTCATCCGGGTGATCGAGGCGGCGAGACGAGCCGGGACCGAGCAGTTCATCTTCGCCAGCAGCATCGGCACCTACGGGCGCGATCTCGGTCCCGGGCCGATCGACGATCGTTCCCTGCAGCGACCCACGACGGCGTACGGTGTCAGCAAGGTGCTCGGCGAGAACCTCGGGGCGTACTACCGCATGAAGTACGGCCTCGACTTCCGGGGGCTCCGCTACCCGGCGATCGTTGGACCCGGTGTCACCACCTGGAGCGTCGCCCAGTACACGAGCTGGATGATCGAGAAACCGGCCCGAGGCGAGACGTTCGCGGTGTGGACGAGCCCGGACACCGTCATCGCACTGCTCTACTACAAGGATGCAGCTCGGGCCGCGGTAGAGCTAGCGGCTGCGCCGTCGGAGCGGATCCGAACGATCAACTACCTGGTCGACGGGCCTCGCCCGACCCCGAGCGCCGGTGAGCTGGCGGCCGCAGTCCAACGACACCTCCCCGACGCCCGCATCACCTTCGAACCCGACCCGGACTCACCGTTGCGAGGCGAGATCCGACTCGACGATCGGGCCGCCCGGGAGGAGTGGGAGTGGGAGCCCTCGTTCGACGTCGACGCCATGATCGACGACGTCATCTCTTCAGCTCGCAGCGAGTGACATCGGCTCCGGAGCCAGCTCCTTGACGACCGGGAGGACCTGCTCGGCGAAGAGCTCCAGGTTCCGCTGGGCCTCGTCGAACTCCATGCCGCCGTAGCGGAAGATGCCCATGATCTCGGACGTGCCGAACTGGTGGGCCAGCTCGCTGATCTTCTCGATCACCATGTCCGGCGTGCCCCACGGGTGGCGAGCGAAGAACCCGTCGAGGAACGGCGTCGGATCGGCCCGCAGCGCTGCGGCCCGCTCGGCATAGCCCTCGTAGCCCTTGATCCCGTCGAAGTGGGTGCCGGTCATCTCGTAGTGCCGCAGGGCGCTGTCGGCGTACTCGACCATAGAGCGCTCGGCCCCGGCCCGGGCCTCCGCTTCGCTCTCGGCGCAGTACACCCACAACGCGAGCTTGGTCGTCGTCGGACCGAGCCCGGCCTCGTCGCGCAGGCCCATGAAGTGACGAGCCCCCTGGAGGCTGAGATCCAGGCTGACCGTCGGGATCATCAGCGGCTTGATGTCCTCGCCGGCGATGACCGCCATCGTCTCGGGGGTACCGGCGGCACAGTGGAGCGTGCTGGACAGGTCACTCGGCGGTTGGGGCCGTAGCCGAACGTCGTTGAGCTGATAGTGGTCGCCGTCGAACGAGCACCGACCTGTGGCCAGCAGCTGCCGCAGGATCTTGACGCTCTCGTCGAACCGACCCCGAGCCTCGTTCTGGTCGACGCCCAGACCGCCGTACTCCCGCCGCCCCAGGCCTCGACCGACCCCGGCGATCACCGAGCGATCGCCGAGGAACGCGTCGAGCATCACGATGTCCTCGGCCACCCGAACCGGGTTGTGCCAAGGCAGTACCACCACCATCGTGCCGAGGTCGACCCGCTCGGTCTGGCCCGCCAGGTACGACAGGAGCTGCAGCGGATTGGTGACCATGGTGTACGGGGTGAAGTGGTGCTCGATGGTCCACACGCTGTCGAAACCGAGCCGATCGGCCTGGCGGGCGATCTCGATCTCCTCGTAGAAGATCGCCCGATCGGGGGTCTGCGGCCGGTCCGGTACGGGCTCACCGCGCTCCTCGGCCTCATAGCGATCCCAGTCGCCGTAGTTCTGGCAGAAGATCGTGGCCCCGATCCGCATCCTGTCCCCCTGTCGCTCCGGACGGTCAGGCACCGTCGGCGCCACCGCATCCTCGTGATCGTACTCCGCGGCCCGGCGCCGCCCCCAAGGCGGGAGGTTGCGACCGATCTTCTGGTCGGCCGACCGCTCGGTGACTACCGTCGTCGCGTGGACCTCGGCACGACGTTTGCTGACGAACCTTCATGCACGCCGACGTACCAGCCTCGACGGCCGCTGGAAGGCGATCGTCGACCCCTACGACTTCGGCTATCTCGACATGTTCGGCCGCGCGAGCACGCAGGGGTACTTCCGCGACTTCAAGCCCCGCCATCGGGGCGACCGCGTCGAATACGACTTCGACCGGTCGATGGAGCTGGTCGTTCCCGGCGATTGGAACACGCAGCACCCAGAGCTCCTGTACTACGAGGGCACCGTCTGGTATCGGACGAAGTTCGTGACGGACCGAGCCCGAGACCGGGCGCACCTTCGTCAACGTCGGGGCGGCCAACCATACGACGCGGGTGTCCCTCGACGGCTCGGAGCTCGCGGTCCACGAGGGCGGCTTCGGTCCGTTCGCCGTCGAGGTGACCGGCCGGCTGGAACCGGGGACGCACTCGCTAGTGCTGATGGTCGACAATCGGCGCGCCCCGGAACGCATCCCCGCAGTGCGGGCAGACTGGTGGAACTTCGGCGGGATCACCCGCTCGGTCGATCTCGTCCACGTGCCGGCGACGTTCCTCCGCGACGCCTGGATCACGATGGCCCCCGACGGGACGATCGTGGGCGGCGTCGAGGTCGATTCGTCCCCCCGCCACAGCGGAGCGGGCGAGGCGGCGGTCGCCGTCGAACTGGTCGGGCTCGACCGGAGCGTCGAGGTCGAACTGGTCGCCGCCGCCGACGGCCACAGATATACGGGTCGATTCGAGCTCGATCCGATCGGAGTCCGGCGTTGGGCCCTGGGAGAGCCGGTCCTCCATCCGGTCCGGTACCGCCTGGACGTGCCGGCG
>JAOTYQ010000710.1 GCA_029861725.1 Acidimicrobiia bacterium
GTCATCCACGAGCCCCACCTCGCCGACCCCGATCAACTGGCAACCGCAGGGATCATCCTCGACCAGACATACCCAAGGCCCATCGTCGACCACGCCGAGGCCCGCGAACGAGCACTCAACGCCTACAAGCAGGCGCTCGAGTAGCCAGCGCCAGTTCGGCGAGCTCCGCGGTGACCCCGCCGAGATCGGTGCCAGTCGGCCAGCTGTTCGAGCAGCCAAAGGGTTACGGTGAGAGGGTGAAGACTCTCTGGGTTCACCGGGACATCGATGCGCCGGCCGAAGCCGTGTGGGAGCTGCTGACGAGCCCGGACCGCTGGCCCGCGTGGGGGCCGACCGTTCGACACGCCGAGCTCGCCGGCAACCGCCTCGAAGCTGGCGCGACCGGGGCGGTGACAACCGTCCTCGGCCTGCGGCTGCCCTTCGAGATCACCACCCAAGACGGTATGCGCTGGGCCTGGAAGGTCGCGGGCGTGCCTGCGACCGATCACACGGTGCAGGCTCTCGCCCCGGAGCGGTGCCGGGTCGGGTTCGGTGTGCCATGGCCAGCCGCGCCCTACCTGGCGGTCTGTCGAGTGGCGTTGCGGCGGCTCGAGTCGATCGCGACCCAGGACCGGGTTGCGTCGTGAAGGTCGCGGTCATCGGTGCTACCGGCTATGTCGGCGGCCGGCTCGTGCCCGAGCTGCTGGCCGCGGGCCACGAGGTCAGGTGCTTGGCCCGCAATCCCGACCGGCTCGGTGGGGTCGACTGGCGTCCTGACGTCGAGGTGATGACCGCGGACGTCTTGGACCAGGCTTCACTCGAGGAGGCGTTGGTCGGTGTCGAGGTCGTGTACTACCTGGTGCATGCCATGGGGCACGCCGGCGACTTCGAGCACACCGACCGAGTCGGCGCCGAGAACACCCGGACGGCCGCGGAGCGGGCGGGGGTGTCGCGGATCGTCTATCTCGGTGGACTGGGAGAGGACGACCCCGACCATCTGTCGACGCATCTGGCCAGCCGCCACGAGGTCGGCCACGTGCTTGCGGCCGGCAGCGTCCCCGTCACCGAACTCCGTGCTGCGGTGATCATAGGCTCCGGCAGCGCATCATTCGAGATGCTGCGGCATCTCGATGAGGTACTCCCGGCTATGATCTGCCCCCGCTGGGTCACCAAGACGCAATGTCAGCCGATCGCGATTGCCGACGTGTTGCACTATCTCGTCGCTGTCATCGACAAGCCGGAGACCGCAAGTCAGGTCCTCGAGATCGGCGGACCGGACGTGCTGACGTACCGCGACATGATGGACCGCTATGCCACCGTCGCGGGCCTCCGGCGACGACTCATCATCCCCGTGCCGTTGCTCACACCGCGCCTGTCGTCGCACTGGGTCAACCTCGTGACCCCGCTCCCCTACGGCCTCGCCCGGCCGCTCGTCGACAGCCTGATCAACGACGTCGTCGTCCACCCCGAACGCGACATCCGCCGCCACATAGATCACGAGCCCTTCACCCTCGATGAAGCCATCCAACGGGCCCTGGCCGTGGTCGGCGACATGGAGATCAAGACCAGCTGGATGGACAGCGCCCCCAACAACACGCCGGCGTCACCCATGCCCCAGGACCCCGACTGGGCCGGCGGCACCATCTACCAAGACATCCAAGAAGTGACCACGACCGCCAGCCCCGCAGCGCTGTTCGCAACCGTTTCGGGAGTGGGCGGGGCACGCGGCTGGTACGTCGCGAAGCCGTTTTGGACGATGCGCGGCTGGCTCGACAAGCTCATCGGCGGCGTCGGAATGCGACGTGGCCGGCGCCACCCCGACGAGCTACGAGTCGGCGACGCCCTCGACTTCTTCCGCGTCGAAGCCCACGACCCACCCCAGCTGCTCCGGCTCCGGGCCGAGATGAAAGTCCCCGGTGACGCCTGGCTCGAATGGCGCATCACCGACAACGACCCCGGACGCGCCCGACTGCGTCAGCTGGCCCGGTTCCATCCACGCGGCGTCGCCGGCCGGGCCTACTGGTGGGCTCTGCTGCCGATCCACAAGGTCATCTGGAAGCAACTCGCCCAGCGCCTCGTCGCCGACGCCGAAACCTCCGCTGCGAAGAGCGACGGGTCCGCTCGTCTTGTGAGCTCGACGGATGCACACAGGAAGTCGCATTGATCGAGAAGTTGAAAGCTCTTGTCGTCGGCTCCACGACGGCGCTGTTCTCCCACGGACCCCAGCCACTGGCCAACACGCTGTCCTACCGAGGCGACCCAGGGCTACTGGGACCCGATTCGGTGTCGTGGGAGGTCATTGGTGACGTCACCGCGTTCGTGGGGGGCATTCGCGCGCTCGTCGTCCAGACCGCGCACCCCGAGGTGGTCGCCGGCGTGGAAGAGCACTCCCAGTATCGCACCGACCCCCTCGGCCGCCTGTCCCGCACGTCGGTCTATGTCACCGAGACCACCTATGGGGCGATGCCCGAGGTCGAAGCAGCCGTGGCCGCGGTCCGCAGGGCGCACGTCCCGGTCCGGGGCGTCTCCGAGCGGGACAAGCCATACAGCGCCGGCCAGCCGGCCATGGCGGCGTGGGTACACAACGTACTGACCGACTCCTTCCTCGTCGCCTTCCAGACCTACGGACCTCGCACCCTGACCAGCGACGAGGCCGACCAGTTCGTCGCCGAGCAGGCACGGGTCGGAGCGCTGCTCGGTGCCGACCCGCTACCCACATCAGCAGACGAGCTCTCGCGCTGGATATCCGAACACCCCGCCTTGGCACCGACCCGAGCCCAGGATCAAGCGATCGACTTCCTCCGCAACCCGCCACTACCTGTTGCGGTGAAGCTCGGATACCGACTGCTGTTCAACGCCGCCGTCGCAACCGTCCCCGCCAACATCTCCCAGCTCATCGGCCTGACACCACCACGCCGAGGAAAAGCAACCGGCCGCCGCAGCGCGGCCGCGTTGCGATGGGCACTCGGGTCCTCCCCATCGTGGCACCTCGCGCTCGTCCGAGTCGGAGCACGAGTGCCGACCGGCCGGTTCCGCCACGATGGATCCCCGTTCGGCTCAATCGGTCCGATGGCGCCGGGTTAGGGTCCACCCACATGTCTGACGGCGCGCAGTTTGCTTCGCTTCGACGGTGGAATGTCGGGGTTGGCGCTCTCCATCTGATCCAGGCCTTGGC
>JAOTYQ010000711.1 GCA_029861725.1 Acidimicrobiia bacterium
GCCGAGACCATCGTCATCGGCGCCGAGATCGTGTTGGCCGGCCTGCTCTACGCCCTGCTCCGACCGGTCAGTCGCCCCTTCTCCCTGGCCGCGTCCCTGGCCCGGGCGGGCGAGGCCTTCGTCCAAGCCGTCAATCTGTTCACTAGTGGGATCGCGTTGCTGATCGTGGGCGGTACCAGCTATCTGGCCGTGTTCGAACCCGAAGAACTCGACGCCCTGGCCGCCCTGTTCCTCGAGGTCAATGCGTTCGGCGTCATGATCTGGGGCCTGTTGTTCGGATTCCACCTGGCCCTCCTCGGCTACCTGGTCTACCGCTCCGGGTTCTGGCCCCGCCTCATCGGCATCCTGTTGGGAGTCGCATCCGTCGGGTACCTGGCCCAGAGCTACGGGCACATCGTTGCCCCCGAACGCGACGGCCTCTTTGCCGCCCTGGTCGTCGTCCTGGCCGCCCCCGGGGAGCTGGGCTTCACCATCTGGCTGCTGCGCAAGGGCATCAACGTCGACCGGTGGGACCAACGCAATCGGGACGCATCCCCGGTGTGAGGCCCCACAGTCAGTTGAACCCAGCCCAGAGTCGAGCACAAGGAGAACACAGGACACCTCTCGGACTCGCACCGGGCGGCCGGTGCGAGGGACCGATCGAGACCGACACGGTGGCCGTGCTCGGGCACATGGCCACCCTGGCCGGCCCGGAATCGGTGCCCGGAGTGGGACGCCTTCTCGTCCTCGTCGCGACCTGATGTCGACCCCTTTCGACAGGACACGACGCCTTGTCACGTCACAGACCTCGGCCGGCCGGCGACGGACGATGCCGACTAACCTCGAAGGACATGGACGGCGTCCACGACATGGGGGGCATGCAGGGGTTCGGGCCCGTGGACCCTTCGGCCACCGAATCGGGCCACGAGGGGTGGGAGAGCCGCCTTCAGGCGGTGGCGTTCATGGCCGGTGCCATCACCCGGGCCGGCATCGAAGCAATCGAGCCGGCGAAGTACCTCGACTCGACCTACCACGAGCGGTGGATCATCGCGGCCGAGAAGCGGGCGGTGGCCAAGGGCAAGGTCGACGCCGACGTCCTCGCCCGCTGGCAGGACGTGTTCGCGTCCGACGTCGACGCCCTGCCACCCCGGGCCGAGGACCCCGACAGGGTGGCACGGGCCCAGGCCACGATCGACAAGAGCTTCTTCCTGCCCCGCGCCCGGAACCCCCGGTTCGCGGTGGGCGATCGGGTCCGGGTGAAGCGCATGCGTCCCGAGCGCCACCACCGCAGCCCCCGCTACATCCGAGGCGTGGTCGGCGAGGTCGAGAAGGTGGCCTGCCAGGACTACCTGCCCGGCACCCCTGCCTCAGCTGACCTCACCGAGCCGGTCTACACCCTTCGGTTCGACTCGGTGGACCTGTGGGGCGACCGCACCGACGAGGGCGAGCCCCCACACGACCTGTTCATCGATCAATGGGAGTCCTACCTGGAGGCTGCCCATGAGTGAGCAGGATCACGACGATCACGGCCACAGTCACTACGACACCCCGGCCTCGCGACGGGCCCGCTCGCCGCTCGAGGTGCGGGCGCTTGCCCTCGAGGCTGCCCTGGTCGAGAACGGTGTGATCAGCACCGATGGGATAGATCACTTCGTCGACGCCATGGAGCACCGTTTCGGCCCCCACCACGGGGCTCGGGTGGTGGCCAAGGCGTGGAGCGACCCCGAGTTCAAGGCCCGCCTGCTGGCCGACGGTACGGCGGCCGTGGCGGAGCTGGGCATAACCGGCCCCGAGGGGAACGTCAGGGTGGTCGAGAACGAGCCCGGTGTGCACAACATGGTGGTCTGCACCTTGTGCTCGTGCTACCCGTGGCCGCTCCTCGGCCTGCCGCCGATCTGGTACAAGAGCTTCGAGTACCGGTCGCGGGCCGTGGCCGAGCCCCGCAGTGTCTTGAAGGAGTTCGGCGTCGAGGTGCCCGATGACACCCGTGTCCAGGTGTGGGACTCCAGCGCCGAGATCCGCTACTTCGTCCTGCCCGAGCGGCCGGAGGGCACCGAGGGCATGACCGAGGATGAGCTGGCCGAGCTGATCGACCGCAACGCCATGATCGGCACCGGCGTGGTCGCGCCACCATGACTCCCCATCGATGATGTCGGTGTCTTGATCAGCCGATACTGGATCAGCCGTGGATGAACTCCGTCCCCAGCCGGTCAGC
Source organism: Acidimicrobiia bacterium (assembly GCA_029861725.1). Classification (GTDB taxonomy): domain Bacteria; phylum Actinomycetota; class Acidimicrobiia; order Acidimicrobiales; family SZUA-35; genus CADEDH01. The sequence continues at coordinate 2,195 of JAOTYQ010000711.1, forward strand.
AGGATCCGACGGTAGCGAGAGGTGGCGCTGACGGAGTTGGTCCCAGAGCTCGAGCCGCGACCACACGGGTTCGGGCAGCGGCCGGTTGTCGTCGCTCAGGAACGGGTTCGGCAACAAGACGGTGAGCTGCTGGTCGCCGTCGCCGTTGAACATGCGGAACATCCACGACCGGGGGGCGCCCCTGATCCAGCGACGCTGGAGCTCGGCGTGGGCGCACCGCCGGCGACGGGCCAGCTCGGGACCGACCGGGTGGCCGGGGTCACCGTGATGCTCGCCTATGCAGAGGTGGAAGTGGGAGTCACCACAGTCAACGGTGAGGTAGCCGTCGAGCATCGAGAGCCGGGGCTGGCGGCTGGCCCTGATCTCGAACGCCGACCCCTGGATCAGGGTGCCGAACTGGATCGAGCGCCACTGCCTCTCGAACAGCTCGGTGAGCACGTCGAGCATGGTGACCTCGTCGACCGCGATGGGGAACACCTCGAGGTCGTCGTGCTCCTGCTCCGTGGTGCGGTAGCCGGCGGCCACCAGCCGCTCGGCGTCGACCTGGTCGCGTCCGGCGAGCTCGTGGTCGGCGACGAATCCCTCCAGGGCGATCAACCACGACTCGTAGTAGTGGCGACGGGGGTCGTCGTCGATGGCGGCGATGAGCCGCGTGCGGAACTCCTCCCACGAGACCCCCAGCCTGGCCACGGTCTCGATGGCCACGGCCACCGCCCGTCCCTGCCACGGCTCCTCGAAGACCGGCTCGCCGTCGTCGGCGCGGGGGAGGGCTTCGGGACCGGCCATGGTCTCGGCTTGAGTTCGCAGGTCGGCCAGCATGAGATCGTCGGTCGAGCTCACCGGGCCGACTGTAGCCGGGCGGAGCGGCGTCGTAGAGGGTCACGGGACGTCCTCACCCGGTGGGCAATTGACGGAGGTGCCGCGAGCTTCAGGTTCAGATGAGGTGCTCGGGTGTT
>JAOTYQ010000131.1 GCA_029861725.1 Acidimicrobiia bacterium
GAGCCCGCCGGTATCGGTCGGGTTTGTGACACCGGGCCAAGCGGTTGACTCCTCGGCGATCATCACCACGTCGGGGTGCTGGCCGTAGACCGAGCGGTTCAGCTCCTGGAGGAAACCGATCGCGTCGAGGTTCTCGTTGCCGCCACGCTCGTTCGGGACCCACTCCCCCTCGGAACGGGAGTAGTCGAGGTACAGCATCGAAGCGACGGCGTCGACCCTGAGCCCGTCGACGTGGAACCGATCCAGCCAGTAGTGGGCCGAAGACAGCAGGAACGACCGGACCTCGGGCCGCCCGTAGTTGAACACGAACGACTTCCAGTCGGGATGGAAGCCCTGCCTTGGATCGGCGTGCTCGTAGAGGTGGGTGCCGTCGAAGAAGCCGAGGCCGTGCTCATCGGTCGGGAAATGGGAGGGCACCCAGTCGAGCACCACGCCGATCCCGGCTGTGTGCAGCACGTCGACCAGCGCCATGAGGGATTCGGGCGGCCCATAGCGAGCGGTCGGGGCGAAGTAGCCGGTGGTCTGGTACCCCCAGGATCCGTAGAAGGGATGCTCCATGACCGGGAGGAGCTCCACGTGGGTGAAGCCGACGTCGGCGCAGTAGTCGGCGAGCTGGTGGGCGATCGCCTCGTAGCCCCCCGGTTCGTACCGCCACGAACCGAGATGGACCTCGTAGATGGACAGCGGCTGGTCGTGGCGATGCTGCTCGAACCGGCTCGCCATCCAGTCGCCGTCGCCCCAGGAATGGTGGGGGGCGGCGACGACCGAAGCCGTCGCCGGTGGCAGCTCCGATCGGACCGCGAACGGGTCGGCCTTGGCCACCTGGTGGGCGCCGTCGTGCGAGGTGATGGCGTATTTGTAGTGACAGCCGAGCTCGTGGCCATCGAACCTGCCCCGCCAGACCCCGGATGGATCGGGGGCGAGTTCGTCGACTCCTGCGCTCCAGCCGTTGGCCTCGCCGATAACGGACACCGCTGACGCGTTCGGTGCCCAGACCCGGAAGGTGGCGCCGTCCGGGTCTGGATGGCAGCCCAACACCTCCCACAACCTCGTGTGGGTGCCAGCCGCCAGGTGCCAGGCATCGTCGGCGGTGAAGGACCGGGTCACCGTTGCCCCCTACCTCGAGCCACAACCAGAGCCTACGATGCGCAGCATGTCATCGTCCTCACCTAGCCTGCGAGTACCGGTTCTGAGCATCGTCCTGGCCGGCGGCGAGGGCAAGCGGCTGTTGCCCCTCACCCTCGACCGGGCCAAGCCAGCCGTGCCGTTCGGAGGCAAGTACCGCCTGATCGACTTCGCAGTCTCGAACCTCGTGAACGGCGGCTTCCGCCAGATCGTCGTGCTCACCCAGTACAAGAGCCACAGTCTCGACGTGCACATCTCGCTCACCTGGCAGCTCTCCACCTTGCTCGGGAACTACGTGACGACGGTGCCGGCCCAGATGCGAAAGGGTCCGAGGTGGTTCACCGGCTCGGCCGACGCCCTGTTCCAAAACATAAACCTCATCGACGACGCCCGCCCCGAGCACATCATCGTGTTCGGCGCCGACCACATCTACCGGCTCGACCCCCGCCAGATGCTGGAGGCCCACCTCGACTCGGGGGCGGGGGTGACGGTGGCTGCCATACGGACACCCGCTCGCCAGGCTGCCGACTTCGGGGTCATCGAACCAGCGGCCGGTGAGAGCCGCATCGTCGCGTTCCACGAGAAGAACCCCGACGCCCCGACCGTGCCGGACGCGCCCGATCAGGTCCTGGCCTCGATGGGCAACTACATCTTCGACGCCGAGGTGTTTCGGGAGGTGATGACCAAGGACTCGACCGACGACGCATCGTCTCACGACGTCGGTACCGACATCATCCCCCGGCTCGTCGCCGAGGGCTCGGCCCACGTCTACGACTACCGGACCAACGTGGTACCCGGCGAGACGAGCGGGGAGCTCCACTACTGGCGCGACGTCGGCACGCTCGACTCGTACTTCGAGGCCCACATGGACCTCATCGCGCCCCTGCCGGCCTTCAGCCTGTACAACGAGGAGTGGCCGATCTACACGCTGGGGATGACCGAGCCTCCGGCGAAGATCGCCGACGGCGAGCGGGGGGCCAGCCACATCTCGAACTCGATCCTGTCGAGCGGGGTGATCGTGTCGGGTGGCAACGTCGTCGAATCGGTGCTGTCGGCGGGGGCAACGGTCACCGATGCCGAGGTGTCGCAAGCGGTGCTGATGCACGGCGTGCAGGTACAGCCCGGCGCCCGCCTTCATCGGTGCGTCATCGACAAGAACGTCGTCGTGCCCGCCGGCTTCGCCATCGGTCACGATCCCGAGGCCGACGCCGAGCGATTCACCATCTCCGATGGAGGGGTGGTCGCAGTGGCCAAGAACAGTGTCATCTAGGGCTTCCTTTCGCCAGTTCTCCATAGACCTCGACGACCTGCTTCGCCGGTCCGCGCCACGACCAGTCCCGGCTCATGCCCCGCCGCTGCAGGGCTCGACGGCGGCCGTGGTGCCGTACGGCGCGCAGGGCGCGATGCAGGGCGTCGACCACGCCGCTCTCGTCGGTCGTCGTGGCGACGAAGCCAGTGCCGGCGGCGTCCCGGTCGGCGTCGGCGACCGTGTCGACCAACCCGCCTACCGGGGTGACCACCGGGATGGTGCCGTAGGCCATCGCCTGCATCTGGGCCAGACCGCATGGCTCGAACCGACTCGGCATCAGGAGCACGTCACCGCCGGCGAACAGCAGGTGCGAGACCGGCGCATCGTAGCCCTCGTGGAACCAGACCCGCTCGGGCTGGCTCTCGGCCAGCCAGCGTCCCCAGGCGGCCAGCCGGGCCTCCCCTGAGCCGAGCACGATCAGGCGGGCCCGCATGCCTTCGAGGAATCGTGCCGCTTCGAAGGCCAGGTCGACCCCCTTCTGCTCGACGAGGCGGGTGACCATCACGATCAGCGGGTCCCCGGTGTCGGTCCAGCCGACGTGGTCGAGCAGGGCCTGGCGGGCGACCGCCTTACCTTCGAGGTCGTCGCTGTCGAACCGGGGGGCATGGGCGTCGGTCCGCGGATCCCACACCCTGGTGTCGATGCCGTTCAGGATCCCGCGCAGCGCAGCACCTCGGGAGGCCAGCGCCTCGTCGAGGCCCATGCCCCCCTCCGGGGTGATGATCTCGGTTGCATAGTGGGGACTGACCGCCAGCAGGCGGTCGACGACTCTGATCGCGCCGCCGAGCGCGTTGATCGAGTCGCCCCAAGCGTAGGCCTCGCGGTGGCGCGGCAGGCGGTGCAGCCAATGTGATCCGGCCCAGCCCTGATGTCCGAGGTTGTGGATCGTGAGCACGGTGGGGGCATCGTCGGCCAGGAACGCCGGAGCGAGGGCGGTATGCCAGTCGTTGAGGTGGACGACGTCGGCGCCGACGGCCCGGCTCAAGGCGCTCACGGCTGCCGAGAACGCACCGAAGCGGAGATCGTTGTCGGCCCACCCCTCTCCCGATCCGTCGACGTAGGGGTCCGATCGCTCGATCCCGGGCACGTCGACCAGGGCGATCGGGCCGGTGTCGAGGTGAGATCCAACGCGGGCCGAAGCCGGTGCGGCCCAGTCGGGCACGGCCAGCTCCAGCGGCTCCTCGCCGTCGAGCGTCCAGCGCTGGTAGTCGGGGACGGCGGTCACGACCTCGACGCCGGACTCTCGCAGGGCGGCGGTGAGCCCGGCTGCGGCCTCGCCGAGGCCCCCGGCGCTGACCAGGGGCCGAAGCTCGGCGGTGGCGAAGAGGACCCGCATGTCAGCTCGGCACGATCCGGTCGCGTTCGAGCAGGACCAGCGCCCACGCTTCGACCTTCCAGTCGCCGGCGGTGGCGAGCAGCTCGTCGTCGCTCTCGTCGTCTGACGTGTCGACGACGACCCGCCAGGCGGCCCCGCCGAGTCCAGCGGGCACCGTGAAGACGAGCGGCTCGTCGCTGGCGTTGCACAGCACGAGGAAGCTGTGGTCGACGGTGCGATCGAGTGTCGGACCCTCCGGGCCGAGCGCGTTCCCATTGAGGAACACGGTCAACGCCTTTGCGTGGCCGACCTGCCAGTCGTCTTCGGACATCGGTCGGCCGTCGGGCCGGAACCAACCGATGTCGTCCAGGGAGCTGCCCATCACGCGCCGGCCCTCGAAGAAGCGACGCCGCCGGAAGACGGGATGCGCTGCCCGGAGCCGGAGCAGCTTCTGGGTGAAGGCGAGCATGGCGTCGTCGGCGCGGTCCCAGTCATACCACGACACCTCGTTGTCCTGGCAGTATGCGTTGTTGTTGCCGAGCTGGGTTCGGCCGATCTCATCGCCCCCCGACAGCATCGGAATCCCTTGGGCCAGCAGCAGGGTGGCGATCATCGATCGGGCCCGCCGGCGGCGGTTCTCCATCACCGATGGCTCGGTCGTCGGACCCTCCACCCCGCCGTTCCACGAGCGGTTGTCGTCGTGGCCGTCGGCGTTGCCCTCTTGGTTGGCCTCGTTGTGCTTGTGGTCGTACGACACGAGGTCGGCCAGGGTGAACCCGTCGTGGGCAGTCACGAAGTTGATGCTGGCCGACGGGCGACGACCGGTCGTCTCGTAGAGGTCGGAGCTCCCCGTGAACCGGTGGGCGAAGTCGGCGAGCGTGCCGGGCGTTCCCCGCCAGAAGTCCCGGATCCCGTCTCGGAAGCGGGCGTTCCACTCGGACCACAGCGGAGGGAAGTTGCCGACCTGGTAGCCGCCCGGCCCGACGTCCCACGGTTCGGCGATGAGCTTGGTCCGGTTCACGATCGGGTCCTGGTGGATGAGGTCGAAGAACGTAGCGAGCCGGTCGACGTCGTAGAGGTTGCGGGCGAGGGTCGCGGCCAGGTCGAACCGGAAGCCGTCGACGTGCATTTCGGTGACCCAATAGCGGAGGCTGTCCATGACCAGCTGGAGCGAGGCGGAGTGGCGGACGTTGAGGCTGTTGCCGGTTCCCGTGAAGTCGAGGTAGTGCCTCCGGTCGCTCTCGACCAACCGGTAGTAGGTGGGGTTGTCGATCCCCCGCAAGGACAGGGTGGGCCCCAGCTCGTTGCCTTCGGTGGTGTGGTTGTAGACGACGTCGAGGAGGACCTCGATCCCGGCCCGGTGGAGCGTCTTGACCAGGTGCTTGAACTCCGTGACCTGCTGGCCGCCCACACCGGAGGCGGAGTAGGCGGCGTGGGGGGCGAAGAAGCCGACCGTGGAGTAGCCCCAGTAGTTCGTTAGTCCCCGCTCGACCAGGAACCCCTCGGGCAGGAAGTGGTGGATCGGGAGGAGCTCGACCGCCGTCACCCCCAGCTCGATGAGGTGGTCGACGACGGCGGGACAGGCCATGCCGGCGTACGTGCCGCGCAACTCGGGCGGCACGCCCGGGTGCTTCATCGTCAGTCCCCGCACATGGGTCTCGTAGATGACCGTTCGGTGGGTCGGTGTTCGAGGAGGCGCGTCGTCGTCCCAGTCGAAGGCCGGATCGACGATCACGCACTTCGGCACGTGGGCGGCGCTGTCGAGATGGCTCGGGGCGTTCGGGTCGTCGATCCGATGGCCGTACACCGCCGGCCCCCAGCGCACCTCGCCCTCGATGGCGCGAGCGTAAGGATCGATGAGCAGCTTGGCCGGGTTCGTCCGCAGTCCTGCACCGGGATCCCAGTGGCCGTGGACTCGGAAGCCGTAGCGCTGTCCCGGTCCGATGCCGGGGAAGTAGCCGTGATGGACCGACGCCGTGTGCTCGGGGAGCTCCAGGCGGGTCTCGACGCCATCGGCATCGAACAAGCAGAGCTCGATCATCATCGCCGACTCGGAGTAGACGGCGACGTTCGTCCCGGAGCCGTCCCAGGTCGCACCGAGCGGAGCCGGATCACCGAACCAGCTAGGAACGCTCATCGGCCGTCGCGGATGGGACGGTAGAAGCGGCGGTCGTACTCGGCGACCATGCGGCCGGCCGTGACCTTGGGGCCGAGGTGGGCCAGCATGGCCGACGTCATCGTCCAGCAGCGGACCGGGTCGGCTACGACCGGCAGCACGTCGTCGACGAGGACTCGATGGATCGCGACCGCTTCCTCGTCGTCGCGTTCGCTCTCGACGTCGGCGTCCGAGGTCGGGATCGCCCAGCCGATGCCGTCGAGATACCAGTCCGCCCACCAGCCGTCGAGGATCGAGCAGTTGAGCACGCCATTGAGCGCCGCTTTCTCTCCGCTCGTACCGCTTGCCTCCCGGGGCCTGACCGGGTTGTTCAGCCACACATCGCACCCGGCGTACAGCGCTCGGGCGACGCCGATGTCGTAGTCGGGAACGAGCACGATGCGGCCCCGTCCCCGTGCGGAGTCGGCGAACGCAGCGAGTTCCGCCAGCACGGCCTTGCCCTCGTCGTCGGCGGGGTGGGCCTTGCCGGCGAACACGAACCGGGCGCCTGCTTCGAACGACGCGGCAAGGCCGGTCCGGTCCCGGAGCAGCAGCGCCGCTCGTTTGTAGGTGGCGAAGCGGCGAGCGAAGCCGATGATGCAGCCCTCCCCATCCAGAGGGGTGCCGGTGCGCTCGGCCACCAGGTCGGCGAGAGCCCGGCGGCCTCGGTGGCGGATCCTGCGGAACTCCTCTCGGTCGATCCTGGCCACGCGGCTCCAGGCTTCGGGGTCGCCATTGTCCCAACCTGGTCCGAGTTGATGGTCGTAGAGCGACTGGAGGTCGGGATCGACCCAGGTTCTGGCGTGCACGCCGTTGGTGATGCCCTCGATGCGCCTGGCTCGAGGCAGCGATGCGAACAGCTTCCGGCTGACGCTGGCGTGGAGCTGGCTGACCCCGTTGGCCCGACCGCAGAGCTCGATGGCCAGCGCTGCGGTGTTGAACGGGGCTTTGGGACCGTCTGATGGCAGGTGGGCCCAGTCGATCACTTCGGCGACCGTGACACCCAGTTCCTCGGCCCAGGGCTCGAGTGCAGGACCGACCAGGCGTTGCTCGAAACGGTCGATGCCGGCTGGCACCGGGGTGTGGGTCGTGAACAGGGTCTGTGAGCGAACGGCTTCGATCGCCGCCGGGAGGGGTGATCCGGCTCGCCGGCGCTCGGCCAGCAGCTCGAGCAAGCCGAAGCAGGCGTGGCCCTCGTTGAGATGGAACACCTCGGGGTCGACGGTCAGCGCCCGGAGCGCCCGAACGCCGCCGACCCCGAGGACGAGCTCCTGCTCCAGCCGATGACGTCGATCGCCGGAGTACAGGCGATCGGTGATCTTGCGGGCCCTTGAGCCGTTGGCGGGGATATCGGTGTCGAGCAGCAGCAGCCGGGTCCGTCCGACCATGAGTTGCCAGACCCGGGCGTACACGGTCTCGCCGGTGACGGGAACGTCGACGACGGTGCCGGTGTCGACGGCGCCGAACGCCTCGGGTCGGGTGGCCTGATAGCGCTCGGTCTGGCCGTTGCGATCGATCTGCTGGCGGAAGAAGCCCTCGCGGTAGAACAGGCCGATTCCGACAAGCGGCACACCGAGGTCGCTGGCCGCCTTCAGGTGGTCGCCGGCAAGGATTCCCAACCCACCGGAGTACTGGCGCACGGCTGCGGCGATGCCGAACTCGGGCGAGAGGTAGGCGACGACGGGCTGCGGCGAGTCGGCGAGGAGCTGGAGAAGCCCACGGTGACACGCGTCGATCTCGGCCCGATGGTCGTCGATCCAGGCCAGCAGCTGCTCGTGGTCGAGCCGCTCGATCGAGGCCACCGGATGGCGGTCCGGTTCCGCGCCGGGCAGCTGGTCGAGGAGCCGTCGGGTCGGGACGTCCCACGTCCAACGGTGGTTGGCAGCGAGCGTGCGAAGAGCGTCGAGGTCAGGTGGCGGCACCGTGGCGGATCCTGGTTGCGGGTCTCGGGTTGAGGTCGCGACGGTAGCGGCCAGCGTGGACGACATCACGCACCGTTGGTTGTCGACTCATGCGAGGCCCTCCGGCGGGAGGGCAGAGACGCGGCCCGGTCAGGCCCGGGTGGCGGTCAGCAGTTGGGCGATACCGGTCGAGAGCTGGAGTCGCTCCACCCGCTCGAACCCGGCCCGCTCGAGCATCAGGATCAAGTCTGGTCCCGTTGGTAGGTAGGAGGCCGAGCGGGGCAGGTAGGCATAGGCGGCCCTATCCGACAGGAGGCCACCGACTCTTGGCACCACCTTGTTGAAGTAGACCCCATGGCCCCACCGGAGGACCCCGTTGTCGGGTCGGGACACGTCGAGTAGCCCGATCCGACCGCCGGGCCGGACGACCCGGTAGAGCTCGGCGAAGAACGGGTCGAGGTCAACGAGGTTGCGCAGGGCGAACCCGCACACCGCGCCGTCGCTCGAGGCTGTGGCGATCGGCATCGCTAGCAGATCGCCCTGCAGGAGCGGACGGTCGGTACGGGCAGCATCGAGCATGCCGAACGACAGGTCGATCCCGACCGGTCGGTGGCCGGCCGATGCCAGCTCAACGCAGAAGTCACCCGTGCCGCAGGCCAGGTCGAGGACCAGCGAGCTCGCCTCGAGCTCCATCCGCGTCACGGTCTTGCGGCGCCACCCAACGTCCATTCGGAAGGTCAGCAGCCGGTTGACCATGTCGTAGCGGGGAGCGATCGCGTCGAACATCGACCGCACGGCGGCCCGCTTCTCGTCACCCTCGGGCAGGTGGTCGCTCGGCATCGTCGTCATCAGTCGCCGACGATAGCGACAATGCGCTGTCGATCGAGGACCGGGCGACGCCGCGCTCCCAACAGCAACTTCGTGGGCTGAGCCACCTCACGGGGGGACAGGTTCCGCCGCACCTAGTCCGAGCAGCGTGTCGTCGTTTCCGGAAGGACGTCGTCGAGGAAGTAGGCCTGCACGATCTCTTGTACGCAACCGCTGGCCTGGTAGGCCGTGTGCCGATCGGCTTCCAGCACGACGAGCGCCGAGCGCTCGAGGTTGGCGGCGACCAGCTCGGCGTTGACGAGCGGGGTTGCCGGGTCGTTGGTGGTCCCGATCACCAGGATCGGCGCCGCCCCGGGGGCCGTGACGGGATCGCGGGCCGGCCGGGCCTCGACCGGCCACAGGGCGCAGGTCCGCAACTCGTTGGCCACGGTGGCACCGAACCGAGGGGCGATCGCCGCCAGCTCTGACGCGAACTCATCCCACGCGTCGAGGCCCACGGGACGCGGGCTGTCGGTGCACTCGACGGCAGCGTAGGCACCGAAATCGATCCCGCCGACGAAGAGGTCGCTCAACTGCTCGATCCCGCTGAGATCGCCGAGCTCAGCCTTGGCGAGCGCATCGACATAGGGGACCTGTAGCTGCTCGCTGTAGAGCGTGACGAGCGCTGCGTACTCGAACTCGGCCGGTCCGACCTGCCCGATCGGCCCGGTCCGCTCCAGCTCGTCCAGGACCCGATCGTAGGTGGCGACGACGCCGCCGTCGGGGCACGCCAGCGAGACGCCGCAAGCGTCGTCGAGGGCCAGGAAGGAGCGCTCGAAAGCGGCCGCCTGTTGGGTCAGTAGCTCGGTGAGCGATGCGGTCGGGTCGACGACGCCGTCGAGGACGAGGTGCCCGACCCGTTCGGGGAAGAGGTCGGCGTACACCTGACCGATCAGGGTTCCGAAGCTGAAGCCGAAGAAGTGGAGCTGCTCGTCGCCAACCGCAGCCCGGGCCAGGTCGAGATCTCTCGCCACCGACGCCGTGTCGAGGTAGAGGAGCAGGGCGCCGGCGGTGGCCTCGCACCGCTCGGCCAAGGCCTGGGCGCCGGCGTCGAGTCCGGCCGCCTCCTCCGCATCGTTTGGCGAGAAGTCGGGAAGTGGCCCTTCGGACCGATCGGGGCTGCAGGCGAGCCCGGCGCTGAGGCCGATCCCTCTTGGGTCGAAGCCGATCAGGTCGTAGGCCGCCCCCGTCTCGGCGTCGAGGCGGAACCCGTTGCGCACGAACTCAACCCCGGACGCACCCGGCCCCCCAGGGTTGACGAAGATGGCGCCACGGCGCTCGCCGGTGGCCGGTCGGCGGATCAGCGCGAGTGGGATCTCGGTACCGCCGGCTTGTGAGTGGTCGACCGGAACCATCACCTCGCCGCACTCGAACCCGCCGTCACAGGGTTGCCAGTCGATCGCGACGACCGGTCGCTCGACCTCGATCGACGTCGAGTCCGAGTTGGTCGACCCCGGGGTTCCGACGCCCTGACTGGCTGCCGTCGTCTCGGTCGAGGGCGACGCCTCCGAAGCGGTGTCGCCGCCGAACCAGCCGCAGCCGGCAAGGAGCAGGAGCGGCGGGCCGAGAAGCAGCCTCCAGCCGCCGGTTGGCACGGTCACCCCGCTCGGCTAAGGGTTACCGATCGGTGTTGGCCGTGCATCGCTACTCGAACCAGACCTTCTGGTACTCCCGTGAGTGGGGGTGCAGCGCCGCCACGGCGAGGGCCGTCGGGAACACGGTGGCGTTCAGCAGCCGGAGCGTGATGACCAGGTCATCGCCGAGGGAGCGCGCGAACAGCGACACCCAGAACAGCGCGACGAGGAAGGCGCAGCCGGCGAGCAGGTAGTACCCCCATCGCTTGTTGTTCGCCGACCCGAAGGCGCCGACCCCGACGCCGATGAAGAGGAGCAGGAACACGCTCGCGCCGCCGAGCAGGCCGAAAACCGCCGAGATGTAGCCGAGGATGACTGCGGCCTGCAGGGTCTGGGGATGGGACGGGTTGAACCATCGAGTCATAGCGTGACCAGTATGGGGGCCAAATCTCCAGGCCGTGCATTCGCTGCCGGGTGTTTGCGGCCTTCGTCAGCGTCGCCGGGGCGCTGACTCACGACTGGTCCCGGAGCCGCACCGGCGTGGTGGAGCGCTCGGCCTTCAGCTGGCCGCAGGCGGCGTCGATGTCGGTACCGCGATTGCGGCGCACGGTGGTGGTGACGCCCCGGGTTGCGAGCCGCTCGGCGAACGCCGCGATCCGTTCGACCGGTGAGCCGACGGTCGGCCAACCGGGGGTGGGGTTGAGCGGGATCAGGTTGACGTGGGCCCGAGCTCGGCGGGCCACGTCGGCCAGCTCGTCGGCATCGCAATCGCGGTCGTTGACGCCGTCGATCATGGCCCACTCGAACGAGACCCGGCGCCTCGTCCGCTCCCGGAACAACTGGCAGGCGGCGACCACCTCCTCGACCGGGTGTCGCCTGTTGACCGGGATCAGCTCCGATCGGAGAGTGTCATTGGCGGCGTGGAGGGAGACGGCGAGACCGACCTGGAGCCCCTCGTCGGCGAAGCGCAGTATCTGGGGAACGAGTCCGATGGTGGACACGGTGATGTGGCGAGCGCCGATCCCGAGCTCATCGATCGTCCGCCGGAGTGCGGTCACGAGGCGCTCATAGTTGGCGAAGGGCTCGCCCATGCCCATGAACACGACGTTCGACAGGCGCCGGGGGGCCGCCGCCACCCGGGCGCGGACGATCTGCTCCAGGATCTCGCCGACGCTGAGGTTGCGGTCGTAGCCGCCCTGACCGGTGGCGCAGAACCCGCAGGCCATCGCACAGCCGGCCTGGCTCGAGACGCACACCGTGGCCCGGTCCGGATAGCGCATCAGCACGGTTTCGATGGCGGCACCGTCGGCCAGCGTCCACAGCCACTTGACGGTTTGGTCGTCGGCCCCCCGCTGGGTGGCTTCGAGCGCCAGGCCCGGCCGGGCGAGGGCGTCGAGCTGAGCCCGGAGCGTCTTCGGCAGGGTGGTGTTCTCCTGCGGCGCCTGGCCTCGCTCGTACAGGCCTTCCCACACCTGATCGACCC
>JAOTYQ010000712.1 GCA_029861725.1 Acidimicrobiia bacterium
CTCACCGTCGAATGCCCGCCCCCTCAGGATCGCCTTCGTGTCGAAGACGAGCTTCGAGCTCGCAGCGATGAGCGCCGGATCGAACTCCGGATGGTCGACCAGTATCACGACGAGGTCGGACGCTTCGAGTTCCTCGGCACCGAACTCGACCTGCGGGCAATCGAGACCGAGCTCGGCGAAGTGAGGGACGTGGGGATCGCAGACCCGGAGCTCGGCGCCCAGCGCTGCGAGCCGCTTGGCGATGGCGATCGACGGCGACTCCCTCCAGTCGGACGTGCCCGCCTTGTAGGTCAGGCCGAGCATCAGCACCTTCGTGCCGTTGACCGGCTGGCGGTGGGTGTTGAGCAGCGAGCCGATCCGTTGGGTCACGTAGTCCGGCATGTGCTCGTTGACGTCGTTGGCCAGCTCGACGAAGCGGAAGGTCTGACCGAGATCCTGACGGACCCGCCAAGACAAGTAGGACGGGTCGATCGGCAGGCAGTGGCCGCCGACGCCCGGGCCGGGTCGGAACGGCGTGAAACCGAACGGCTTGCTGCCGGCTGCCTCGATGGCGGCCCACACGTCGACCCCGAGCTCGCGGGCGAACATCGCGATCTCGTTGACGAGGGCGATGTTCACGTGGCGATACGTGTTCTCCAGGATCTTGACCAGCTCGGCGGTTGCGGCGCTCTGCACCTCGACCACCCGATCGACGAGGGCTCCGTAGAACGCGACGACCGCCCGCCTCGAATCCGGATCGGTGCCGGAGACGACCTTCGGCGTGTTGACGAAGTTCCACGTCTTGTTCCCGGGGTCGATCCGCTCCGGCGAGTAGCCGAGGTAGAAGTCGGTGCCGGACCGCAGCCCCGAGCGCTCCAGGATCGGTCGGAGGAACTCCTCGGTCGTTCCGGGGTAGGTCGTCGACTCGAGCACGATGAGCGCACCGGCTCGGAGGACCCTCGTCAGCTGCTCGCCGGCCGCCGCCACGAACTGCAGATCGGGAACGCCGTCGGTCAGCGGGGTCGGGACGGTGATCACCGCGATGTCGAAGCCGACGAGCTCGCCGAGATCGGAGGTGGGCTGGTAGCTCCCGGCCAGGGCACGTTCGAGCTCGTCGTCGCCGACATCCTCGACATACGACGACCCTTCCATCAGCGACCGGCAGCGGCGCTCGTCGATCTCGTAGCCGACGGTCGTGAACCCGAGCTCGGCTGCTCGCATCGCAACCGGTAGGCCGACGTAGCCCTGACCGACGATGGCGACCTTGGCGGTCCGAGACTCGATCCGCCCGAGCAGCTCACCGAGAGGGTCGTAGGCGGCTGCGAGCCGCTCCTGTTCACCCCCGTGCTCGTCGGTCGCAAGTGCTGCCGCGTCCGTCATCTTCACTCCGCTCGTTCCCTCTGCTCGTTCCCGAGCTCGCCTGCTCGTGGTGGAGACACCTTGTCTTGTTGATGATCTGTCTTGTGATGATCTGTCTTGTGATGATCTGTCTTGTGATCGGTGCTTGTCCTCTGATCGGTCGTCGATCGAGCTGCGCTCGGTGTTCCATCGAACATGGTGCCCTCGACGTTCGATCGAGCTCGATGCGCTTGCTTCACCAACGTACCGATAACTGCGCACCTCGGGAGGTGCGGGGGGACATCGTCCTAGCTGTGCAGGGCCGCTCGTCCCCGGGCCGTTCGACCTCCGGAACCTGGGCCGATCGGCCCGCCACGACGGTCTGGTCAGTATCGACCCGACGCCTGGAACCACTCGACCGTCCGACGCACCCCAGCAGCGATATCGACCGGCTCGGTCTCCGGGAACAGCGAGAGCAGCCGGCCGGCGTCCGCTCTCGAGTGCCGGATGTCACCGGCTCGCGGCGCCTGATGGTCGCACGCCACGCGGACCCCGAGCTCGGCCTCGATCAGGGCGATCACATCGAGCAACGGCACCTGGGTCCCGAACGCCAGGTTGACCGGTCCGTCGAACGTCACCCGCTGGTCGACGGCGCGCACGATCGTGTCGCACACCGTTCCGACGTAGGTGAAGTCACGGCTCTGCGTGCCGTCGCCGTGGACGATCAGGGGCTCGCCACGGAGGGCCCGATCGACGAAGGATGGGATGACGGCGGCATAGGCGTGGCCGGCGGCCTGCAAGGGGCCGAAGACGTTGAAGAAGCGAAAAGCGAGCACGCCAATGCCGTAGGTGCGCTGGTGGGCCAGCGCGTACGCCTCGGTCGCGAGCTTCGACGCGCCGTATGGGCTCTTCGGAGCGACCGGCAGCCCCTCGTGCTTGGCCGGGGCGTCGTTGTCACCGTAGACCGACGAAGACGACGCCACGACGACCTGCTCGACTCCGGCCGCCCTCGCCGCCTCGAGCACGTTCACGGTTCCGGTGGCGTTGACAGCATGCGATGTGGCCGGATCGGCGACCGAGCGGGGAACCGAGCCCAGCGCAGCCAGGTGCACGACCGCGCCGTCGGCCGGTGTCGCTTCGGCCAGCAGCTCGGTGTCGAGGATGCTCCCCTCGTACAGCTTGACGTCGACCCCGTCGAGGTTCGAGCGATGACCGGTCGAGAAGTCGTCGACGACGCTCACCACATAGCGCTCGGTATCGACCAGGGCGCGGCACAGGTTGGCGCCGATGAAGCCTCCGCCGCCGGTGACCAGCACGGGCGTCGGCTCATCCATGGGTCTCCCCCAGGAGGCTCAGATCGCCTTCGGGTATGTGCTCGCGCTGTCGGTGGGTCGACAGCGCTCTGCGGGCCGCCTCGATGACGATGCCCTGCTCCTCGGCGGTCAGCGTCGAGCCCGACGGAAGACACACCCCACGGGCGAAGAGCTCGTCGGCGACCTCCCCGCCGACGCGTTCATGATCGGCGAACACCGGTTGGGCGTGCATCGGCTTGAAGACCTGGCGAGCCTCGACACCGTTGGCCATCATCGTTGCGCAGAGTCGGTGCGGGTCGATCTCCGCTGGTAGGAGGCCGGCGCTCAGCCAGTGGTTGGGTCGTTCGGTCGAGGCCGTGGGAAGCCACGTGATCTCGGGGAGCTCGGCCTGGTAGCGGTCGAAGATCTCCTTCCGACGGGCGATCTTCGCTTCGAGCCCGTCGAGTTGGGCCCGGCCGAGCGCGGCCAGCAGGTTCGACAGGCGGTAGTTGTGTC
>JAOTYQ010000132.1 GCA_029861725.1 Acidimicrobiia bacterium
ACGTGGTCACGATCGAGGACTATCTTGCCGGCGTCGTGCCGAACGAGGTGCCGGCCTCGTGGCCCGACGCCGCCCTCCAGGCCCAGGCGGTCGCCGCTCGCTCCTACGCGCTGGCCGGTGACACCCGGCAGCAGCCCTACGCCGACACGTGCGACACGACCCGCTGTCAGGTCTACGACGGTGCCTACACCGAGCGCAACGGGTCGTTCCGCTCGTCGACCCATTCCCGGACCGACGCCGCCATCGTCGCCACCGCCGGTCAGGTCCGGTTGCACAGCGACGGTTCGGTGGCTCGCACCGAGTTCTCCTCCAGCACCGGTGGCTACACGGCCGGCGGTGACTTCCCTGCTGTCGTCGACGACGGCGACTCGGTCTCGGCCAACCCGAACCACACGTGGTCGACGACGGTGTCGGCGGCGACGATCGAAGCCCGCTACGACCTCGGTCACCTCCTGGCGATGGATGTCGTCGAGCGAAACGGGCTCGGCGCCGATGGCGGGCGGGCCGTCACGGTCGAGTTCCGCTTCGAGCAGGGCACGGTCTCCGAGACCGGCGACTCCGTCCGGTCGTTCCTCGGCCTGAAGTCCAACTGGTTCACCCCGGGCTCGGTCGTCGGCCCCGACCGCAGTGGCACACCCGAAGCCGCCTATATCGACCGCACCTACCAGACCTTCACCGGGCGGGCCGCCACATCCGAGGAGATCGAGACGTGGTTCGACGAGGTGGCGGCAGGAGACCGCCGGGCCATCACCGATGCCCTGGTCACCAGCGAGTTCTTCCTCGGCGAGCTCGTCGACGATCTCTATCAGACCGCCCTTGGCCGCGCCCCGGATGACGGCGGCCGGGCCTACTGGATCGACCGTCTACGCAACGGGGTGAAGCTGGAGTCGGTCGGCGTGCTCTTCTACGGCTCCCAGGAGTACTACGACAGCGCCGGTGGCACCGACGCCGCCTTCGTGTCGGCGCTGTACCGCGACATACTCGGTCGGGAGCCCGATCCCGGTGGGCAAGCGTACTGGGAGGGGATGCTCGCCCGCGGCGCCGCCCGCCTCGACGACGTCGCCTCCGGTTTCTACTCGTCGCTGGAGTCCCGCCGGGCCCGGGCCATGGCCCTGCACCTGCGGCTCCGCGGTGTCGCCGCCGGCGATGAAGCGAGAGACGCGCTCGCCGGGCGCCTGGTCGATGTCGACGATCTCGTCGTCGCCGCTGAGATCGCTGCGTCGCAGGAGGCTTACGACGGCTGATCCCGGGGGAGCGCCTTTCGCAGGCCCCGCCGTAGCCGGCGGGCCGAGCCGCTCCGCTGCTCGTCGCCCCTGGCCAGAGCCTGATAGCCCTGTTGCCAGATCGAGGTAGCCTCCGCCACCTCGACGATCCGTGGGTTCCTGGCGATCTCGCCGTCGATGGGTAGGACCGCCAGGGGCACCGCGGCGGTGCCCAGCTCCCCGGCCGAGCGGTAGCGGCCGAGCAGCTGGGCTTCGGCGTGGGTGGGTGAGCTGACGATCCGCAGTGCCGGTTCGGCCAGTGCGGCAGAGACGTCGTGCTTGTCGAGCCGCAGCCACGGCTGGAACTGCTCGGCGAAGGCCACGATCCCCTCGGCGATGAGCGGCGCAATCGCCCGGTAGTCGCCGACATGGTTCGGCCTGGCCCTCCACGGCTCTGACGGTGGGACGAGCGCTGCCAGCACCTCGACCAGTGCGGCGACCGATCCAGCGACGGGGCGATCGGGCCGGCCGTCGAAGGCCCAGACCTGCACGGGCTCATCGGCACCGGGCGCGTCGAGGGTTCCGAGGTAGGCACCGTCGATGCGAACGGAGTGTCCCCGTCGCTGCAGCTCGCCCGCGATCTGCTCATGGGTTTGGCCGTTCCACCCAACGTCGACGACGAGCAAGCGGTCGCCGTCGGCGACACGGGCTCGCTCGACGAAGTCGTCGATCGCGGCCGGACCCGGCGACGAGCCGGCCGCCGATTCGAGCTCGTGCAGTGCAGTGGTCGGAAGATCGGGACGGAGGATGGTGACGAGCCGGCGGAACAGGCGCCCGGCGGGTCCGCCGAACACGGTGTGGTCCGGTCGCTGCTCGTCGATCAGCCGACCGACCCACGCTGCGAACCCGGCCCCGAGGGGACCGGCCCCGTAGAAGCCGAGATCACCGGGCGTGACATCGGGGTCGACCTGGCCGAGTCGGTCGGCCGCGAGGGCCAGGCCGAGCGAGTCGATCCCGGTTCGCTCGGTCAACCCCAGGTCGAACAGGTGGACGACATCGGCCCGCTTGGCCGTCACCTGTACCGCGGTCAGGCCGGCGGCCGTGGCCCGAGCGATGTCGGTGACGGGATCGGGCCCGACGTTGGTGATGCGCTCGGCGGCGAGACCGCTCCGCTCGACCAGGCTCTCGTAGAGCCGACCGGACGACTTCGTGGCCCCCTCGTGGGAGGAGACCAGCACTCTCCCATCGTGGTAGCCAGCCTTCTGCAGCATCTTGGCGATGAGGTCGCGGGGGAGGTAGCTGTCGCCGACGAAGGCAACCGGGATCGATGCGGCCTTTGCGTCGCGGTACAGCTCGAGCGCCTCATCGTTCGGGAGGTGGACGAGCTGCTCCAGCTCGAGCTCGGTGGTGATCGCCTGACGGGCCGCGGCCCGACCGTCACCGACGACCTCGCCCAGCACGTAGGCGAGCTGGTCGGTGATCTCCGACAGAGCGAGGTCGGTGCGGCCGGCGTTGGCCGCCCGCCGGCTGGCCAGCGCCTCGGCCCGGTGCCGCCGCTCGAGGTAGTCGTCGATCACGAACGTCGTCTTGCGCCGCAGGTACGACGCAACCAGGCGATGGATATCCTCGTGGTCGAGCACGGCCGGTCGCAACGCGAAGCCGAAGATGTCGAGAGAGAGCAGCTTGGGGTTCCGACGCAACAGCGCCGCCGACGACCAACGGCTCGGCAACACGCTGCTGGTGTGGGTGGTCTTCACTTCGGGTGAACCTC
Source organism: Acidimicrobiia bacterium (assembly GCA_029861725.1). Taxonomy (GTDB): domain Bacteria; phylum Actinomycetota; class Acidimicrobiia; order Acidimicrobiales; family SZUA-35; genus CADEDH01. The sequence continues at coordinate 2,974 of JAOTYQ010000132.1, forward strand.
GTGGACGTCGTTGTCCTGGAACTGTTTACCCACGCCATCCTTGTCGTCTCAGCGACAAGGTCAGAGACCGGAATCTAGCGGGTCGCGACCGACGGAACACACCGAACGCAATGAAACCCCAACCCGACGGCGGTGCAATACCGTAGGGGCATGACCGAGACGATCGCCGCCGCCGAGGGCTCGCGCCCTCCTGTGGTGCCCGTTGACGCCCCGATCTTCGTTGCCGGCCACCGTGGACTCGTCGGGTCGGCGCTGGTGCGGCGGCTCACCGAGGCCGGGTACACGAACCTCCTGACCGCCGATCGGGACGAGCTCGATCTGCGGCTCCAGGCGGCGGTCACCGAGTGGTTCGAAGCCCACCGCCCGGCCTACGTGTACCTCGCCGCGGGGACGGTGGGCGGCGTGCTCGCCAACTCCACCCGCCCGGCCGAGTTCCTCTACGACAATATGATGATCCACGCCACCGTGGTCGAGGCGAGCAGGGCCGTCGGGGTCAGCAAGCTCCTCTACCTCGGCAGCTCCTGCATCTACCCCCGCGACGCCGCTCAGCCGATCGAGGAGTCGGCTCTCCTGACCGGGCCGCTCGAGCCCACGAACGAGGGCTATGCACTGGCCAAGATCGCCGGCATCAAGCTCTGCCAGTTCTACCGGGACCAGTTCGGCTGCAACTTCATCTCGGCGATGCCAACCAACCTCTACGGCCCGAACGACAACTTCGATCTCGACTCGAGCCACGTGATCCCCGCGCTCATGCGCAAGTTCCACGCCGCTGCCGAGCGCGGCGAGTCAGAGGTCGAGATCTGGGGCTCGGGGCAGGTGAGCCGGGAGTTCCTCCACGTCGACGACCTCGCTGACGCCTGCCTGTTCCTCATGGACCAGTACGAGGAATCGAGCCACATCAACGTCGGGACGGGAACCGACCTGACGATCGCCGACCTCGCCGGGATGATCCGCGACATCGTGCACCCGGGCGCGTCGCTCCGGTTCGACACCACCAAGCCCGACGGCATACCCCGGAAGCTGCTCGACGTTTCCCGATTGCACCGTCTCGGGTGGAAGCACACGATCGACCTCCGGGCTGGTCTCGAATCGACCCATCGATGGTTCCGGGACAACGTCGATGACCTCCGGGGCTACGAGGCGGCCAGGTGATCGAACCTGCGGTCGAACCCAACGCGATCGGCTTCGTCCCCCCCAGGTTCGGTGACGACGTCATCGGCGGTGCCGAAGCGGTCGTGGCCGAGGCCGCCCGAGGTCTCGCCCGCCGAGGCCACCCGGTCGAGGTCCTGACGACCTGCGCTCGCGACCACTACACGTGGGCCAACGAGTACCCGGCCGGGGCCGAGGCGGTCGCCGACGGGCTGATCGTCCGGCGATTCGCCACCCAAACCGATACCTCTGGTGTCCACCGGGATCGCATCGGCGCCCGCATCCTCACCGGGCACGGTGTCGACATCGCCGAGCAACAGCTCTGGGCCAACGACAGCCTCCGCGTGAGCGAGCTGTGGCACCACGTGCTCGACACCGCCGGGTCCTACCGGGCGCTGGTCTTCGCCCCCTACATGTTCTGGACCACCTACGCCGTCGGCCAGATCGCGCCGGGCCGGTCGATCATCATGCCCTGCCTCCACGACGAGCCGACCGCCGGCCTCGACATCTTCACCTCGCTCCTGGCCGGCACTCACGGCGTTTGGTTCCTCACCGAACCGGAGGCGGAGCTCGGCGCCCGGCTGTTCCGGTTGCCGTCGAGGCACGCCGTGGTCGGCGCCGGGCTCCACCTGCCAACGAGCTACGACCCCGACCGGTTCCGGGCCGAGTACGGCATCGACGCCCCGTACGTCTACTACGCCGGCCGCCGGGAGTGGGGCAAGGGCTGGAGCGAGCTGGTCGAGTCCTTCGCCGAGCTGGTCCGCCACCACCCGAGCGACCTCCGGCTCGTCACCTCCGGCGTCGGCCCGATCGACGCCCCGTCCGACGTCGCCGACCGCATCGTCGACGTCGGCTTCCTGTCCGACGACCAGCGCAACAACGCGATGGCGGCCGCGACCGCCTACGTGCAACCGAGCGTGATGGAGAGCTTCTCACGTACGGTCCTCGAAGCCTGGGCTGCGGGCACGGCGGTCGTCGCCAACGCCGGCAGCGCGGTGGTGTCGTGGCACGTCGAGCGGGCTGGGGCCGGGCTGCTGTATCGCAACGGTCTCGAACTGATCGAGGCGCTCCAGTTCGTGGCCGACCGACCCGAGGCGGCGGCCAACCTGGCTCGAGGCGGACGGGCCTACGTGGAGCAGCACTACCGCTGGGACGCCGTGCTCGACCGGATGGAGACAACGCTCGATGCGTGGCTCCCGGCAACGGCGCCGGCGACGGCGGCACGTGAGAGGGTGGCACCATGAGGAGGCGACCGTGAACCTGATGGTGACTCCGTACCCGCCCTATCGTGACGGCATCGCCGCCTATGCCGTGCAGGAGGTTCGCCAGCTCCGGGCCGACGGTGTCGACATCGAGGTGCTCTCGCCGCTGCCGTCGGCGGCCCATCACCACCTCGCCCTCGGCGGCGTCCGAGGCATGGCCGCGCTGGCCAGGCGAGCCACCCGGTACGAGTCGGTCATCATCCAGTTCTCACCCGAGATGATCTTCGGCGCCTGCCGGACGCCGGCTCAACGGGTTGCGGTCTGGGCCGGGCTCCGAGCCGTCGCCTCGCAGACGAAGCTGGAGATCCGGCTCCACGAGATCGAGTACGGCCCCCTCGACCGCAACCCGGCCGAGCGGCGCATGGCCCGGCTGGCGCTGCAAGCGGCCGACCGGCTGACCGTGCACACCAGGCGCGAAGTCGACGAGCTGGTCACCAGGATCGGGATCGACCCCGACGGGGTGACGGTCGTCGATCACGGGCAGGCCTTCCGAGCCGCCACCGCCCTGAACCGGGAGCAGGCTCGCGACGAGCTCGGCGTCGGCCGCGCCGGCCACGTGTTCCTCTGCATCGGCTTCCTCCAGGATCACAAGGGCTTCGACACCGCGGTCGAGGCGTTCGCTCGGGCCGAGCTCGTCGACCAGGCCGAGCTCCACGTCGTCGGGTCGGTCAGGGTCGACCACCCCGAGTTGACCGCCTACGCCCGCAGGCTCGCAGGCCTGTGCCGACGAACCGAAGGCGTCACCCTCCATCAGCGCTACGTGAGCGACGAGGAGTTCGATCGCTGGATCGTAGCCGCCGACACCGTCGTCCTTCCCTACCGCGAGATCTGGTCGTCGGGGGTGATGGAGCGAGCCAAGCTCTACGACCGGCCGACGATCGCCACCGATGTCGGTGGGCTTGGCGACCAGGCACCTGCCGGAACGCTGTTCTTCACCGATACCGACACGCTCGTCAAGGCGATGACCGAGCGGGCCACGCTGACCGCCGGGCGCGCCCCTGCGGCCGGTCGACCCAGCGCTGAACGGTCGGCAACGGGTAACGCTGGGTCACCGCCCTGGCTGGTCGACAGCGACGCTCCCGATCGGGATCGCATCGAGGCGCAGATCCGGGCTCGGGTTCGGGCTCGGCAGCTCACTGAGCCGGTCGAGGCCCGAGCCGGGGCTGCGGTGGATCCCTTGTTGGCACTCGGGCCGTTGCCGCGACCTCACGCCGTTTCGGGCCGGCCCGGGGTGAGCACGGTCAAGCGCCTGATCCGACGGGTGATCGACTGGGAGCTGGAGCCCATCGTGACCCGACTCGATGCCCTCCAGCGAGCCACGATCGAAGCGACCGCGGAGCTCGACGGCCGTACCGATCCAGACCGGAGCGACGACCCCGGCACCTGAGCCGGGCACCGGCGGCATCCCGTTGTCGACAAGTGGCGCCGCATCGGCCTCGACGCAGGCGATGATGGAGCCATGAGCGTGCTTCGTCACGCGTCGACGCCGGTCCGGGCTCCGGCCCGCCGGGTCCTCGTCCGCTACCACCGCATCTTCGAAGACCTCATCCACGCGGTGAAGAACGAGTTGGTCGAGCGGCTCGATCAGCTCGACGAGCGGATCGACGACCTCGAGGAGGTCGTCACCGGCAGCCACGACGCGATCGCCGACCAGCTGGCGTTCCAGTCGGCCAGCCTCCGCTCGCTCGAGACCGCGCTGCAGCGGCTCCAGGATCTCACTCGATCGCTCGGCACCGCCTCGGGGGAGGTGGCGACTCCTACCGCCAGCCGATCGCCGGCCTGAGCCGGGATCCCCCAACGCCCGATTCGAGATTTGGGGTGGCCCGCGCTCAGTGCAGCTCGCGCCACGCTCGGTTGGCCAGCTCGGCCGCCGTCGCCGACGGTGAACGCCGGCCCGCCCGCACCTCGGCCCGCAGCTGGTCCCGAACCTTCGTGAAGGCTGGCAGCCGGGACACCCGCTCCGTCAGCAAGTGCTCGAACTCCCGGTCGAGCTGGGCCACCGCCTGGGTGGCCCGCAGCTCGTCGAGCCGGCCGGAGTCGGCCAACCTGCGATGCAGATCGGCGACGGTCGACCACAGCTCCTCGAGCCCCTCGTTGGTCAGCGCCGAGCAGGTCACGATCGGCGTCTCGATATCGGGCCACTTCGGTCGAACCATGTGCAACGCGTGCCGGTAGTCGGCCGCAGTGTGCCGGGCCGGCCCGAGCAGGTCGCCGTCGGCCTTGTTGACGGCGATGACGTCGGCCAGCTCCATTACGCCCCGCTTGATGCCCTGCAGCTCGTCGCCGCCCCCCGGGGCCACCAGCAGGAGGAACAGGTCGCAGATCTCGGCTACGGCCGTCTCGGCCTGGCCGACGCCCATCGTCTCGACGATCACTACGTCGAAGCCGGCGGCCTCGCACAGCAGCAGTGCATCGCGGGTGCGGCGAGCGACACCCCCGGTCAAGCCACCGGAGGGGGACGGCCTGATGAACGCCTCCGGACGAGTGCTCAGATTCCCCATCCTGGTCTTGTCGCCCAGGATCGAGCCGCCGGTCCGCTGGCTCGACGGATCGACCGCCAGCACCGCCACCCGGTGGCCGGCCTTGATGAGCAACACGCCGAGGGCGTCGATGAAGGTGCTCTTGCCGACGCCCGGCGTACCGGTGATGCCGAGCCGGATCGAGCCGCCGGTGAGGCCGAGCAACTCCTCGATGAGCGCCTCGGCGCCGGCCCGGTCATCGGGCCTGGTCGACTCGATCTTCGTGATCGATTGGGCGAGGGTCCGCCGGTCGCCGTTTGCCAGCTTGGCGGCCGACGGGCTCAGTGGCGGGCTCACGCTCGGGGAATCAAACCGAGGACTTCGTCCGCCGCCTCCGGGATGTTGGTGCCCGGGCCGAACACTGCACCGACGCCGACTCGGCGAAGCTCGTCGTAGTCCTGCGGCGGGATGACTCCGCCGACGACCACCACGACGTCGGTCGCGCCCGCTTTGCCCAGCTCGTCGATCAGCTCCGGAACGAGGGTCTTGTGCCCGGCGGCCTGGGACGACACGCCGACGACGTGCACGTCATGGTCTACCGCGTCGCGGGCGACCTCGGCCGGCGTCTGGAACAGCGGACCGATGTCGACATCGAAGCCGAGGTCGGCGAACGCCGTGGCGATCACCTTGGCTCCCCGGTCGTGGCCGTCCTGACCCATCTTCACGACCAGCATCCGCGGTCGCCGCCCGACTTCGTCGGCGAAGGCGGCCGTCCGCTCGACGATCTGGGCGAAGCTCTCGTCGCCGTCATAGGCGGCACCGTACACACCGCTGATCGTACGGTTCTCGGCGGTGTAGCGGCCGAATACCTCCTCGAGGGCATCCGACATCTCACCGACGGTCGCTCGGGCCCGGGCGGCAGCGACGCTGGCGACGAGCAGGTTGCTGCCGTTTCGGGCGGCATCGGTCAACGCCGCCAGCGCGGCCCGGCACGCGGCATCGTCACGCTCGGCTCGGATCCGGACCAACCGCTCGACCTGCTGCTTGCGGACCGCCGTGTTGTCGATGTCGAGCACGTCGACCAGCTCGGGGTCGCTCACCGTGTACTTGTTGACCCCGACGACGGTCTCCTCACCTCGATCGATGCGAGCCTGGCGGCGGGCAGCCGACTCCTCGATCCGCAGCTTCGGCACTCCGGAGGCGATCGCCTTCGTCATCCCGCCGAGCTCTTCGACCTCGGCCAGGATCTCCCGGGCCCGGTCGGCCAGATCGGCGGTCAGCGATTCAACGAAGTAGCTGCCGGCCAGCGGATCGACGGTATGGGTGATCCCTGACTCCTCGGCCAAGATGAGCTGCGTGTTGCGGGCGATCCGGGCGCTGAACTCGGTCGGGAGGCCGAGCGCCTCGTCGAAGCTGTTGGTGTGGAGGCTCTGGGTACCGCCGAGCACCGCCGCCATCGCCTCGATCGTCGTTCGAACCACGTTGTTGTGGGGATCCTGCTCGGTGAGCGACACGCCCGACGTCTGGCAGTGCGTTCGCAGGATCGACGAGCGTGGGTTCTTCGGCTCGAACTGCGACATCAGCTCGTGCCACAGCAACCGGGCCGCCCGGAGTTTCGCCACCTCCATGAAGAAGTCCATCCCGATGCCGAAGAAGAAGCTCAACCTCCCGGCGAACGCGTCGATGTCGAGTCCCTTGGCCAGCGCTGCCCGCACGTACTCGAGCCCGTCGGCCAGCGTGAAGGCCAGCTCCAGGTCGGCCGAAGCCCCCGCCTCGAGCATGTGGTACCCGGAGATCGAGATCGAGTTGAACTTCGGCATGCGCTCGGCCGTGAACTCGATGATGTCGGCCACGATCCGCATGCTCGGCTCTGGCGGGTAGATGTAGGTGTTGCGGACCATGAACTCCTTGAGGATGTCGTTCTGGATCGTCCCGGCCAGCTGCTCGGCCGCCACCCCCTGCTCCTCACCGGCGACGATGTAACAGGCCATGATCGGCAGCACGGCACCGTTCATCGTCATCGACACGGTCATCTTGTCGAGCGGGATCCCGTCGAAGAGGATCTTCATGTCCTCGACCGAGTCGATCGCCACTCCGGCCTTGCCGACATCGCCCTTGACCCGGTCGTGATCGGAGTCGTAGCCCCGGTGGGTAGCCAGGTCGAAGGCCACCGATAGACCCATCTGACCCGCCTCGAGGTTGCGCCGGTAGAACTCGTTCGACTCCTCGGCCGTGGAGAACCCGGCGTACTGCCTGATAGTCCAGGGTCGATTGGTGTACATGGTCGCCCGGGGGCCCCGAACGTAGGGCGGCGCCCCAGGGAGCGAGCCGAGATGGTCGATGGCCGCGAGGTCGGACTCGTCGTAGGCCGGCTTGATCCCGATGCCCTCGGGCGTGTGAACGACGAGGTCCATCGGGTCGACGCCGCGCAGTTCGCTCGCCGCCAGGTCGCTCCATCGCGGGTTGACGTGTCCGTTTCGCCGGTCCTCGGTCATGAAGGCCGATTCTAGAACCTGGACCATCCGAGAGGCCATGAGCCGGCTGGTGGCGACATCCTGGCGGCGACACGCTGCCGGCTTGGTGGCGACAGCCTGGCGGCTCCACCAAGCGCGACACCAGCACCGGTACCTTCGAGTCGATGTCTGCCGAGCCGATGGTCCGCGTGGCCATGGAAGCAACGTCGCTCCTCGGTCCCAGAACCGGTGTGGGCGCCATGACGAGCGCCTTGGTCGAGCGGCTAGCGGCGAGTCCTGACGTGGATCTCACCGGCGTGCTGGTGAGCTGGCGGGGCCGCCGGCACTTCGCCGATCGGCTGCCGCCTTCGGTCGAGGCCAAGGCGCTGGCCGTCCCCGCCCGTCTCGCCCACCGCCTCTGGCAGCGGATCGATCGACCGGCGCTCCGTGGCTTCGACGTGGCCCACGGACCGAACTTCGTGGTGCCGCCCGCTCCGGGCGCCGTCGAGCTGGTCACGATCCACGACTTCGGACCATGGCACAACCCCGATCGAGTGACCCCCCACGCCCGCGCCTACCCGACGCTGGTCGGCCGGGCGCTCGGCCGCGGCGCTCACGTCCACACCGTGTCGGAGTTCGTCGCCGGCGAGGCCCAAGAGCTCCTCGACCTACCAGCCGATCGTGTCCACACGATCGCCAACGGCTTCACGAGCGGTACCGCCGGCAACCGGACGAGGGGCAGGGCCCTCGGCGGCGGTGACTACGTCCTCGCCCTTGGAACGATCGAACCCCGCAAGGACCTGCCGACGCTCGTCGCCGCGATGGCCGATGTGTGGTCTGACCACCCGGACGTGCGGCTGGTGGTGGCCGGGGCCGACGGCTGGGGGACCGAGGCCTTCGAGGCTTCGGTCGACCGCTTCGACGGCCGCGACCGAGTCGTTCGCCTCGGCTACGTGTCCGACGCCGAGCGGTTCGACCTCCTCGCCGGCGCCCGATGCCTGGCCTACCCGTCGGTCTATGAAGGGTTCGGCCTCCCACCGCTGGAAGCGATGGGACAGGGATGTCCCGTCGTCACCACGACGGCGGGGGCCCTGCCCGAGGTCTGCGGTGACGCAGCCCGTTTCGTCGAGCCGCACGACCCGGCGGGTCTCGCCGCCGCGCTGACCGAGGTCATCAGCGACGACGAGCTGCAGGGGCGGCTGGTGGAAGCCGGTCGGGGTCGGGTCGCCCGGTACTCGTGGGAGCGTATGGCCGACGCCATGCGGGCCCTGTACCACCGCCTTCGCGATGCTCGGAGCTGAGCCATGCCCTCACAGCGCAGCAGAGCAGCGCCGATAGGGTCAGACCGAAGGAATCGCCGGGTTCACAGCCGGCAGGGAAGCGGATCGAGGACATGGCTTCACAAGGCGAGCGCAA
>JAOTYQ010000133.1 GCA_029861725.1 Acidimicrobiia bacterium
CCACCACCTGGCGCTGTCGGTCGAGCGAGAGCAATGGACGCGCTTGAAGGCCAAGCTCGACGAGGCCGGTGTCGCCACCCACGAAGTCGGTGGCACCTCGCTGTACTTCTCCGGGCCCGACGGCGAGCGGCTGGAGCTGATCGCCGACGAGCTCGGCGAGATGTACGGCCAACCAGTCCTGTAGTCGACGCATCGCGGCGATCACTGCCCAGTCCGGGGCGATCGCTGCTCGGTGTCGAGGACCTCGCCGTGCTTGGCCAACTTGGGGGTGAACTGCGGCTGCACGTCGAGCGGTTCGAGGACCGACACCAGGTCCGGACCCTCCTCGAAGCGGCGCAGGAAGAGATCGCTGAGGACCAGCTCGCCGTCGCTGAGGCCGACGACCTCGGTGATCGAGGTGACGACGCGGGCGCCGTTGCGCAGTCGCTCGAGTTGCACGATCAGGTCCAGAGCCGATGCGATCTGCTCCCGGATGGCGCGAGCGGGCAACTCGACGCCGGTCATGAGCACCATCGTCTCCAACCGGGCCAGCGCGTCCTCTGGGCTGTTGGCGTGCAGGGTGCCGAGCGAGCCCTCGTGCCCGGTGTTCATCGCTTGGAGCATGTCGAGCGCCTCAGCGCCACGGCACTCGCCGATGATGATCCGGTCCGGCCGCATCCGCAGGCTGTTCCGCACCAGGTCGCGGGTACCGACTTCGCCCCGGCCCTCGATGTTCGCCGGACGGCACTCGAGGCGGATGACATGACGTTGCCGGAGCTGTAGCTCGACCGCGTCCTCGATCGTGACGACGCGGTCGGAGGCCGGTATGAAGCCGGACAGCACGTTGAGGAAGGTCGTCTTCCCGGTGCCCGTCCCCCCGGAAACCATGATGTTGAGCCTTCCTCGGACGCAGACCGCGAGCAGGTTCATGGCCGGTGCCGACAGCGAGCCCTTCCGCACAAGCTCGTCGGCGGTCAGCGTCTCGGCCGCGAACTTACGGATCGTCAGGACCGGACCGTCGACGGCGAGCGGAGGGATGACGGCGTTGACCCGGGACCCGTCGGCGAGGCGGGCGTCGACCATGGGTGACGACTCGTCGATCCGGCGCCCCATCGCCGCTGCGATGCGGACGATGATCTGCTTGAGGTGATCCTCGGTGCGGAACCGGATCCTCGTCAGCTCGATCATGCCGTTGCGCTCGACGTAGATGGAGTCCGTGCCGTTCACCATCACCTCGCTGACCTCGGGGTCGGCCAGTAGCGGCTCGATCGGCCCGTAGCCGAGCACGTCGTCGATGACCATCGTCGCCACCCGCTCTCGTTCCTCTTCGGTGAGCAGGCCGTTCGACTCGTCGATCAGACGGTTCAACTCGGAGGTCACGAGCCGCCGGAGCTGCTCGGGGCTGCGCTCTGGGCCGCCCATCTTCTTGCTGATGTCCTTGAGCAGAGAGTCCTTGGCCCGGTCGCGGAGCTCGTCGACGGGACCGCGGGGTCGGGGTCGGCGGGCACCGTTGCCGGTAGCGCGGTTGGTGTTGTCGAGTTGAGCCAGGCGGTGGCCGAGCGTCACGCAGCACGGCCCTTCACCAGGGTGGTGGTCGCACGACCCGATGGTTGCGCGTTCGAGACCTGCCGTGCGCCGAAGTCGGCGGCGAGCTCCTTGAACGCCCGCACCGCGTCGTTGCGGGGGTAGGCGTCCACGAAGGGAACCCCCTGATTGGCGGCGGCTGCGATCTCCTTGCTGTCGGGCACGGTATGGCTGACCCGCAGCTCGACGGTGTTCTCGATCGTCTGATTGTCGAGTCCGGCCCGATTCTCCGAGCGGTTGACAACGAGGTGCCGGCGGGCGCGGTCGAGCCCGAGCATCGACAGCCCCTCGAGGTTTCGCCGGAGAGAGCGGAGCCCGGCCACCTCGGGAGAGGCGATCGCCAGCAAGTCGTCGGCCGCTTCGACGGCCGCCGCCAGAGGGGCGCCGGCGCCAGGGGCGGTGTCGACGACGATGTGCCGGAACGACCGCCGCAACAGGTCGAACATCTCCAGGACCAGCTCGCAGTCGACGGTGTCGGCTTCGACCAGGTCGTCGGGGGCGGCCAACACCAGCAGTCCCGAGCGATGGGAGCTGAGGCTGAGCTTGATGACGGTGGGGTCGAGGATCGCGCCCGGGGTGGCGACGGTGGCAACGCTGGCCGTCGGCTTGAGCCCCAGCACCACGTCGACGTCGCCGGCGACGAGGTCGAGGTCGACCAGCACGACCTCGTTGGGAGCCTCGCGAGCCAGCTCGACCGCCAGGTTGGTGGCGACCGTCGTCTTGCCGACTCCGCCCTTGGCTGCCATCACGGTGATGATGTCACCGTCTTCGCTTGGCGAGTCGCCGCTGGGGCCGGCCAGGCGCGTGCGTCGCAGGCCGACCGCAGCGGCGACTCTGTTCACCGTCGATCCGATGAGCTCGTTTCCGGCGTCGGGCGCCACGACGTCGCGTACCCCGTTGCGGAGGGCGTCGGCGAGGAGCTGCTGACTCGGCTGAGCCACCAGCACCACCTCGATCTCCGGCGACGAGCTGTCGAGCTCGCCGGCGATGGCCAGTGCCGCTTCGGGCGGCACGCCCGGCCCGAACAAGACGATGTCGGGCGCGGGAGCCGCAAGGTAGTGGGCGGCTCGGGTGGGACCGGTCGGGAGGTCGGCCGGATTGACGGTAGAAACCTGTAGGTCGTGCAATGCGGCGATGAGCGAACCGGGGCCTGCCACCAAGGTCACTCGTATCGCCGGGGACAACGCTTGTCTCACCTCCTCACTTGGTCGATGGCTGTGGCAGGCGTCGGACCTCCCCATCCTGGGTTGGCCCGACGTGTTGATCCTTCATCGGCGACCGGGGCCGAGACCTTTAGGCCTTCCGGCCCACGTCGTTCTCCGCTCGGGCTGAGCCCGTCGACCAGGTGCCGGAGGCCGCAGGCGATGCAGACCTACCTCAGGCGCCCCTCACGAGCAGACCGAAGTGCTTGCTGGTCGCCTGGAAACGGAGCGGGAGGACCTCCTGGTAGGCCTGGGACTCGTAGGCCGCTTTGGCCTCCTGCATCGTCGGGTACTCGAGGACGACGGTCTGGTGCCCGGCATTCTCGCCCTCGACCTGATTGGTGTCGGTGTCGTACGCCACGAGCCTTGCTGACTCGCCGATGCCGAGCGAGGGCACGGCGCCCTTCTGGTACTTCTTGTAGGTGTCCGCGTCGTCGACGTCGAAGTTCACGATCAGATATGCAGCCATGGCGCCGGTCTAGCAGCTCCACGGTCGGTTGGACACGCTGGTCGGCGACTGGCGGTCCACACCGGCGACGCCGATTCGGGCAGGCCGTCAGCGCCCGTTCCCGGCGAGCCGGCGGTGGAACCAGAGCTGCGTCAGTGCGAAATCGGCGACCAGCACGGCCACGACGATCGCCACGACCGCCCCGATCGGTGTCAACACACCGATCGCAACGACGGTGATCGACGCTGCGACCCACGCCAGGTCGGCGGCCGAAACGGCCAGGGCGAGCGGACGCAGGCGTTGCACCGGTTGGCTGGCGATCCACCACACGTCGGCGGCGAAGACGAGGAGGCCGATGGCCAGTGCGGCGGTCAGGGCGACGGGTTCGAGGCCGAGCCGGTCCGACCAGTAGCCGGCGCCGGCCAGCCCGACGAGCCCGAACAGCCCGGACGACATTGCGTTGGCCCGCAGCACCTGGCGGAGGCGGCGCTCTGCGACCGCAGGGGCGGTCGATCGGCTCGCGGCCGGGGGTGCGTCGTGCTGGCGGGTGAGGTTCGGCGAGGAGTCGATGATGCTCATTTGGGGAGCGTCCTTTCAGTGGAGGTTGCGACGTGCCCTCACACTGAGCGAACCGGCTCCTCGGGGCCACTACCTATCGGGTAATGCTCGCCGGTACCGGTTGGTGCCTCAGCCACCGAGCGACTGGCCGACCACGACCCCTCGGCCCTCGGCGTCGGCCTCGATCACGAGCACGACCTGACGCCGGGAGATCGGGGCGTCGTCGCCGTGGATCGACGCGACCAGCGTGACCTCGAGTCGTTGCAGCGGCTCCTCGTAGTCGAACACCGGGTCCTCTCGGCTCGTCCAGAACCGGTCGGGGGGACCGAGACCGAACCAGCCGAGCCTCCGACCATCGTTGACGTGATCGAAGAAGTCGAGGAAGTATCGCTGTGACCGGTCGGTCGGGGGCGGGTCGCCGAGCTCCACTTCGTAGGCGGCGAGGGCCTCGAAGTCGTCGATCCCCCGGAGCCGCTCCAGCTCGTACGCGGTGCCGAGAGCGCCGTATCCACCGCTCGCGGCCAGCCGGTCCGACAGTTGCAGGCGGGCGAACGAGACATCTTGATCGAGTGGGGCGAGTGCCGAGATCGGCACGTGATACGGCGCACCGCTGTCGCCTACCGCCTCGATCTCGTAGCCGTACGAGATCGGCGCGTCGAACCAGGCGAGGCCGGGCGGGTGGAACAGGATCGTGCCCCCGACGACGGCGGCCACCGATACCAGGCCCCGGGCTGGTGTGGCGTTGGCGGCAACCCAGTCCCTGAACCGGGGGAGGGAGAGGGCAGCGAGCAGGCCGAGCTCGAGCAGCGTCCAGCCGAGGAAGAAAAAACCGGTCGTGATGAACGTCATTGCGTGGAAGAGCACGAAGCCGGGGATCCACAGGCGCAGGAGCTTCGGGTGGAGGGCGGCGAAGAGTGCCCCGACCTCGATGATGAGCGTCCCGATCAGAACCGGTGTTCGGAAGAAGTCGAAGAACCCGGACATGGCCCGGGCGACGCCGCCGTCGGTGCTGCCGAGCCAGCCGGCGCTATGGCTGCTCAACGGCAGATCCGAGATGTCGGTGAGGTTCACCCAGTCGCTTACCAGCTTCGCCTTGCCCGGCCAGAAGAAGTGGGCGGCGACGGCTGCGCCGATGATCAGCAGCACCGGTGAGGTGTCGTTGCGACCGGTCACGACGTAGATCACGTGGCAAGCAGCGATGGCGAGGAGCGCGATCAGGAGCAGCTCGTCGACGTTCTTCGCCGCGACGGTGCCGAACGGGTGGAGGAACTGCTCGTTGATGATCCGTACCTGTAACACGAACGCGACGATCGCCACCGGCCGGTAGAGGGCGGCGACCGCCAGGCCGACGACGACGAGTCGGTCGAGGGCGTGCACCCGTCCGGCCACGAAGTTCACGTCGTACAGGGCCGCTTGCCAGGTGAGCAGGGCGACGAGCACGCCGGTGAGGAGCCGGAGGGCGCCGCCGTGCTGTAGGGCCGACCAAGGGGCGAGCAGGGCTCGGGCGTCGTGGCGCAGGCCGGCGGCGGCCACGATCACGAACGGCACCACCAGCCACCATCGGTTGGCGACGGCGGCGCCGAGCAGCGAGAAGCGGCCGAGGTCATCTTCGGTGATGACGGCGATCAGTGCGGTCCACCGGTCGAGGACGACGTACGCGACGAACGTTGCGAGGACCGCGACGAGATCGATCGGTCGATCTCGGGCCAGCATCCTCTCGGTCGAGTGGCGCAACAGCGCGGTCGATGGTCCTGCCACGGGCATCGAGCCTGCCACATCAGCGTCGTCGAGTCTCGCCGGCGCAGGCCGGCGGTCGACCGTCGTCGATCGTCAGGCGGTCCGGGCTCGCCAAGGCCCCCCTTCGGGCTCGTAGACGATGCCGAAGTGCTCGAGCAGCGTTGCCGACCACTCGGCGTCGTCGACCTCGGTCTCGACAGCTGAATCCGGACCGTGGAACTTGAGCCGGTTGCCGATGAGGCTGACCCGGTCGGGGCCGCCGTCGAGCAGGCGCGTGGCGAATGCCCGCTGGTGCCAGTTGAGCGCCGTGTCGTTCTGGAGCCGCTGCGACGGCTCTTCGAAGTCGGGCATGCTCCGGGCGACCCGCGAGAACCGGTACTGGGCCTCCGGGGTGCCGTCGACCGTGCGGGTGAGCGTCGTGCCCTCGGGGCTGGGCAGGAGCTCGAACGTTCCCGTGCCGCCGTCCTGGGGACCGGTTCTGTTCAGGGCCAGCGGTCGGGAGAAGCTGTCGCCGAATCCGACGTCGACGAGGTACGGCTCGTCGAGGGTCACGTCCAGGCAGAGATGGCTGACCACCGCCGTCGGACCGCTCAGCAGCACGGCGGCGCCGAGGTACCGGACGTCGAACCCGAGGGCGGTGAGGAGCCCGCCGAATGCGCCGTTGAGCTCGAAGCACCAGCCGCCCCGGCAGCCCCCCAGGATCTTGGCCAGCGATCGGGAAGGGTCGGTCGACACATCGACCCCGGCATAGACGTCGAGGTTCTCGAACGGAACGGTCGACAGGTGGGCCCGATGGAGCTCGTCCAGGCCGGCGAGATCGACGGTTGGCCGCACCTCGACGCCGATCCGCTCGAGATACCGCTCGACGTCGCGGTCATCCATCGTCACCCGTCCAGTCTCGTCGACGGCTCATGATGGGTGCAGCGAGCAGAACAACACTGGTGTCGCCGAGGCCGATGCTGGCGGTGTCTCGTCGAAGACGGCCGGGGCCAGGGCCGCTGCGCTCGCCACCAGCACCGCCGCCGCGGCCCCGGCAGGAGCAAGCCCGAGTCCCGCCCTGGCCGGAGCCGGGTCGATGGGGGCGGGGCCCTCGTCGATGAGCAGATGGACGATGGCGGCCATGATCCCGAGCCCGAGGGCGATCAACCACACGATTCGGTAGCTGCCGGTGTTGTCGGCCAGCTCGCCCCCCATCCACACCCCGGTGAAGGCGCCGAGCTGGTGAGCGAGGAACACGATGCCGAACAGGGCGCCGGAGTGCCGGGTGCCGAACTGGGCGGTGACGATGCCCGACGTGAGCGGCACGGTCGACAGCCACAGCATCGCCCACGTAGGCGGGAAGGTGGGTGCCGATGAACGTCACGTGGAAGCCGCACACGAAGAAGGCCAGGTTGAGCAGCAGGTACGAGCGGTGCTGGAGGCTCGCCGCAGCTCGTGGCGGAGACCGCGATCGTCGACGCCGCCGGCTGCGTCCGCCGGGATGTGGTCGGTGGCTCGCCCCCGGAAGGCCGGAGCGAAGATGGCGGCGCTGGCCACCACGACACCGAGCACCGCGACACCGAGCACCGCGACCGTGGTCTGCCAGGTCGTGGCGTCGAGGAGTCGCTCGGTAGCCGGAACGAGCACGAACTGCCCGACCGATCCCATCGCGGTGACGACGCCGAGTGCCATCGACCGGCGCTCCGGGGGCGCTATCCGACCGACGGCCGACAAGACGACCGCGAAGCTGGCGGCCCCGGTCGACATGCCGACGAGGAACCCGGCGGACAGCAGCAGCACGCCGGTCGTGGTGGCGGAGGCCATGATGAGCATCGAGCCCATGTAGGCCACGGCCCCGACGGCGAGAACCCTGGCCCCCCCGAACCGGTCGGCGATGGCCCCGGCGACCGGCTGGCTGGCGCCCCACATGAGGTTTTGGATGGCGATGGCGAGGGCGTAGGTCCCCCGGTCGGTCCCGATCGTCTCGATGACCGGGTCGAGGTACAGCCCGAACGTGATGCGGACACCGATCACGATCGAGGTGATCGCGCTCCCGGCCACGACGATCAACGCCAGCGGTCGCTTCGTCGGCCGCGACTGGGTGACGGTTACCACCGGGTCAGACTACGGCCGGGGGACGGAGGCGAACCACATCGGTGATGCGGGCACCGGGCCATGGCGGCCTCCGGGCGCGGGGTGTCAGTCGATGGCGGCGGGTTGCTCGGGCGATCCCTCGACGCTGCGGAGCAGGTCGGCGCCACGCTTCGGCCCGTTGACCTGAAGTGCTTTCGCTCGCGACGGCGATCGGTCGTGCTCCGCCTCGGCCTGCGAGCCGGCGTCGGTCCCCTCGGCGGGGGGCGCCGAGCTCGGTTGGTCGCCGCAGGCGGCGAGCAACAACGACAGGCACGTGCCGAGAAAACCGAGCCGCAAGAGCCGGCTCGGTCCTCGTCCTCGCAGCGACCCAGGAGGTCGCCGTCGCCCAGGCGAGGTCGATCTGTGCATGGATATGGCCCCTCTCAGCCATGCCCGCTGCCCTGGCGTGACTGTAGCCCGAGTCACCGTGCGAGAAACGGATCCGCCCGCGTTGTCATCCAGCCTCAATCATGGCCTTGCCGACGGGTCAGATGATGCCCTTGTCCCGGAGGCTGCCGATCATCTCGCCGTCGTAGCCGATCTCGGCCAGAAGGGCGTCGGTGTCTGCGCCGAGCGGGCGGGGAGGGGCGACCGGTGCCGGGACGTGGCCGTTGACCTTGAAACCGGCGGTGGGGAGCGAGACCGCCCGGCCTGCCACGTCGACCTCGGACAGCAGGCCTCGGGCCGCCGGTTGGCCCTCGCTGAGCAGCTCGTCGAGCGAGCGGACCCGGCTGGCCGGCACGCCTCGCTGGTCGAAGGCGAGCTCCCACTCGGCCGCGGGGCGCCGCCGCAGCTCAGCTTGGAGCAGGTCCCGGAAGGCGGCGGCGTTGACCTGGCGGCGTTCCCGCCGGGCGAAGCGCTCGTCGTCGGCCAGCTCGGTCCGGTCGATCGTTGCGCACAGATCGCGGAACTGGCGCTCCGTGTTGGCGGCGATCGCCAGCAGCTCATCGGCGGTCTCGAAGCACCCGGAGGAGGGGGCGAGGCTCGCCGCCTCGTTGCCGAGCTTGGCCGGTCGCTCGCCCGTGTTGGCCGTCGCGGTGAGAGTGTTGGCCATCAGCAGGAGCGCGGTGTCGAGCATCGAGCTGTCGACCCGCTGGGCCTGGCCGGTCCGGCGCTGCTCCATGATCGCGGCGAGCGTGGCCATCGCCCCCTTCTGACCGGCGGCGAAGTCGACGTAGGGTGCGCCGACCTTGACCGGTCCGGTCGCCTCGGTGCCGGTGGTCTGCATGATCCCCGACATCGCCTGGACGACGTGGTCGTAGGCTGGGCGGTGGCCGATCGGTCCGTCCTGCCCGTAGGCGGTGAGCGAGACGTAGACGAGCCCGGGTCGGACCGCCCCGAGGGCGTCGAAGCCGAGGCCGAGCCGCTCCGCCACGCCGGGCCGGAAGCTCTCGATGAAGACGTCGCTGGCGGCGACGAGCCGCCGGACGATCTCGACGCCTTCCGGCTCCTTCAGATTGACCGTGATCGACGCCTTGTCGCTGTTCTGGGTGCAGAATCCGAGTCCGAGGGCCAACTCGTTCAGTTCGGGAATCGGCCCGGTGAACCGGGTGAGATCGCCCGTGACCGGTGGCTCGACCTTGACCACCTCTGCTCCGAGGAGGGCGAGGAGCTGCGAGCAGTACGGACCGGCCAGCACGTGGGTGAGATCGACGACCCGGACGTCGGACAGCGGAGCGAACATGGCGGCCAGCCTACGGATTGGCGTCGGTGGGACGCAGATCGGATCGTCGGCCCGACGCTCAGCCGAGCCCCCACCCGAGCCCCCACCCCGGTTGGGGGCTCACCGGAGGGCGCCGATGATGAGATCGATGTCGTCGACCGTCGTCCGGGGATTGACGAAGCAGAACCGGAACACCGGTCGACCGTCGTGGCGGGACGGAACGACGAACGCTGTCCCGTCATCCATCATCTTCTCCGTTCGCGCCTGGTACTGCTCGGCGTCCCAGCCGATCCGCTCGAACACGACAATGCTCAAGCCCGGCTCCCAGACGAGCCTCAGGTGGTCGGCGGCGTCGATGCGCCGCCGTGCCTGTGCCGCCAGGTCGAGCGTGACCTCCACCGCTCGGGCATAGGCGTCGGTGCCGTGGGTGGCGAGCGAGAACCAGAAGGGCAAGCCACGAGCCCGGCGGGTGAGGTGGATCGCGAAGTCGCTGGGGTTCCAATCGCCGTAGGCGTCGAGGAACGAGAGATACCCGGCGTGCTGAGCATGAACCGCCCGACCCCGGCCGGGATCGCGCCAGAGCAGGGCGCAGCAGTCGAACGGTGCGAACAGCCACTTGTGGGGGTCGATGATCACCGAGTCGGCCCCGTCGATCCCGGCGAAGAGGTGGCGGGCGGACGGCGCGGCGAGGCCGGCTCCCCCGTAGGCGGCATCGACGTGGAAGAACACGCCGCGCTCTCGACAGACGGTACCGATCGAAGCGAGGTCGTCGACGATGCCCAGGTTGGTCGATCCGGCCGTGGCTACGACCCCGGCCACCCGATCCCCGTGGAGGTCGATAGCCGCCGCCACCGCATCTCCCCGCAAGCGGCGATCGGGTTTGGTCTCAACGGCGATCACATCGGCGTCCATCACCGCTGCCGCCGACGGGACCGACGAGTGGGCGGTGGCGGAGACGAGGAAGGCCCAGCGGGCAGGCCGCTGCCGGCCGAGCGCCGCCAACCGGGCCTCGGCCGCCCCCCTCGCTCCGACCAGGGCCGACAGGTTGCCTATCGTGCCCCCGGGGACGAACACGCCGCCGGCCGACGGCGGGAGCCCGCAGAGATCGGCCAGCCAGCGAAGGGCCTCGTTCTCGGCGTACACCGCGCCGGCACCCTCGATCCACGAGCCGCCATAGATCGAGAACGCCCCGACGACCAGGTCGAACAGCACCGCGGCCTCGGTTGGGGCTGCGGGAACGAACGACAGGTACCGAGAGTAGTCAACCGAGAGGCACGACGGCGCCAGCACGTCGGCGAACAGCTCGAGGGCCCGCTCGCCTCCGATCCCGTCCGGAGTGACCGTCGGCCCGCACAGCCGCCGCAGCTCGTCTTCGGTACGGGGATGGTCGAGCGGGATCGGATCGAGCTTCGTCCGCCACCGAGCGTAGGCGACGATGTCGTCGGCGAGGGCGTCGGTCTCGCCCGAGTACTCGTGCATCGAACGCGGCATCAGGACTCGAGCAGCGGCCCGGCCACCGCCTGGAACTCGGCGTCGATCCGTGCCTCGTCGGCCTCATCGAGACCACCCCAGGTGAACAGCCGGGTGCGGTTGGTGTCATCGGGGAAGAGAATCGGGTCCTCGGCGAGGACCGCCAGGGCGCCTCCGGCCGCCAGGAGCTGGTCGCGGACGCCGAGCACGGGTGAGATGTATCCGACCCAGGCGGTGATTCGGGCGGCGTTGACCGGGTCGTAGACGTAGTCCATGAAGCGGCCGGCCGCCTCGATGTTGCGGGCCTGGCGGGGGATCACCATCGTGTCGAACCACTGGATGGCCCCCTCGTCGGGGATCACGAACTCGATGTCGGGGCGATCGACGCGGAGCAGCGCTGCATCTCCCGACCACGCCATCGCCGCCACCAGCTCACCGCTGGCGACGCGAGGAGCAAAGTCCTCGAAGGTCGCCCTGGTGATCTGGCCGGCGGCGACGGCGTCGGAGATGCGGGCCAGCCCGTCCTCGGCGGCGGCCGGCGTCGGCCTCGACGGGTCGTCACCGTTGGCCAGCATGGCGAGCCCTACGGCCTCCCGCATCTCGCCGATGAGCCCGACCCGCCCGGCGAAGGAGGGGTCGAACAGGTCGGCGACGGAACCGATGGTGCGCCCGGTGAGGGCCGGGTCGTAGGCGATTCCGGTGATCCCGGCCTGCCACGGCATCTGGAAACGAGAGCCTCGGTCCCAGGGGTTGGTCAGGTAGGCCGGGTCGAGGTTGACGTGGTTCGGGATGACCTCGATCGGCAGGGGCTCGGCGTGGCCGGCCTCGATCATCTGGGCGGCCCGCCAGTTCGTCGGCACGACGATGTCATAGGCCGGTGTGGAGGCCTCGATCGCGTTCTCCACGACCAGTTGGTAGCCGGCGTCGTTGTCGGTGTAGTCG
>JAOTYQ010000713.1 GCA_029861725.1 Acidimicrobiia bacterium
CCGAGAACGGCTTCGAATCCGTCGTCGTCGAAAAGGCGTGCGGCGCTGATCTGATGAGCGACGTACTGGCCCATATCGAGCCGGGCGCGCTGCTGCTGAGTGGTCTGACCAACCCACAGGTCGTGCGCACGGCCGAGATGGCGGGCGTGCAGGCGATCTGCTTTGTCAGGGGGAAGAAGCCGCCGCAAGACACCATCGCCCTGGCCGCGAGCAACGGCATCCCGCTTCTGAGGACCAATCTGCCCATGTTCGAGAGTTGCGGCCGTCTCTACGGAGAGGGGCTGCCGGGCTGCTCCAAGGGGAAATGAAGATGGCGCAGCCGGCTCGACACCAGCCCACCAAGGTCGACGAGATCGTCCACGAGCTGATGGTGCGCGACGTTATGACCGACAAGCTGATCACCGTCTCGCCGCGGGTCCGGGTCAGAGAGCTGCGCGAGCTGCTGCGAGTCAACCGGATCTCGGGGCTGCCGGTGGTCGACGGTGATCGGATGGTCGGCATCATCAGCGTCGAAGACTTCATCAACTGTCTCGCCAGCCGGGAAAACGGCTCCCGGGTCGAGGACAAGATGACTCGCGAGGTCAAGACGGTCCACGCCGATGATCCGCTGGTCAGTGCCATCGCCCACTTCGAGACCACCGGCCTCGGCCGCCTTCCCGTCATCGAGCGCCAGGGTGGGCAGCTGGTCGGGATCATCACCAAGGGAGATGTCATCGCGGGGCTGCTGCGCAAGCTCGAGATCGACTTCCACCAGGAAGAGGTCCATCGGCACCGCGCCAGCCACATCTTCGAGGACATCGAGGCCGACTCCACCACCCTGGTGTTCCGCTACGAAGTGCCGGGACAGGAGTTCGAGCGTGCCGGCGAGGCTTCGAGTCGCTTGAGGCGGACGCTCCGACGTCTCGGCCTGCGACCAACGCTGGTGCGCCGGGTGGCCATCGCCAGTTATGAAGCCGAGATGAACCTGGTGATCTTCACCCAGGGTGGTCGGATCGAGGTCCACGCCCAGCCATCGCAGATCCGAGTCCAGGTGGAGGACTCGGGTCCCGGCATCAGCGACGTCGAGGCGGCACTCGAGCCGGGCTTCTCTACAGCGTCGGACCGGGTTCGGGAGCTGGGCTTCGGGGCCGGAATGGGTCTGCCCAACATCCGCAAGATGAGCGACCGGCTGGAGATCGATTCGCACCCAGGCGATGGCACGAGACTGGAAATGCTGTTCACACGGAGAGAGATGTCATGCAACTGAGCGAGGTGATCGACAGGCTGGGGCTCGAGGTTCGGTCGGGGCACGACCGGTTGGCGCGTGAGGTGACGGGAGGGTACGTCAGTGACCTGATAAGCGACGTTCTGGCGCACGCGGGGGAGGGGGCCGTGTGGGTAACCCTGCAGCGACACCAGAATATAGTGGCGGCCGCCAGCATGAAGGAGCTCGCCGGCATCGTGCTGGTGAGCGGTCGCGAGCCCGAGGACGAGACGCTCGCCAAGGCGCGACTCGAGAACATTCCGCTCCTGGTCAGCCGGCTTCCGGCCTTCGAGCTGGTGGGAAGACTGTGGGACCTCGGGATCGGTCGCCAAGCCGCCACCTCCGCCGCAACCCGACCCTTGGCGAGAACGCAATGAGCACGGTAGGGGCAGCGAGGCCGATGAAGGAGTGGCGGGCTGATCTCCATCTCCACACCTGTCTCTCGCCCTGCGCGGAGCTCGAGATGGTACCCACCGCCATCGTCCAGCGGGCCAAGACCGTGGGTCTCGAGATGATCGCCGTGTGCGACCACAACTCGTTCGCCAATGCCGCTTCGGTCGCCAGGGCCGGCGAGCGTGAGTGCCTCCAGGTCCTCCCCGGCGTCGAGATAACGACCCGCGAAGAGGTTCATCTCCTCGGTCTGTTTCAGCCGGGAACGGATCTGACATCTCTACAAACGCTGATCGACGAGCACCTTCCCGGCGAGAACGACGAGGCGACTTTCGGACCCCAGGTGCTGGTCGATGAGCACGACGAGCCCACGGCGCTCGAGCGGAAGCTTCTGATCGGGGCTACGACCTTGACCCTGGAGCAGGTCGTCGATGCCATCCACGCCACCGGAGGCCTGGCGATCGCCGCCCACGTCGACCGCGAGGGGTTCGGCCTGATCGGCCAGCTGGGCTTTATCCCGCCCGCTCTCGCGCTCGACGCCCTCGAGGTATCACCCCGGGTGTCGCCGGCCGCCTGGAACGACAGGTGGCCGACGGCGTTTCCGGTGATCACATCGTCGGACGCCCATCGGCTGGCCGATATCGGCAAGAGCTCGACAACGTTCCGGACCCGCGAGGCCAGCTTTCGCGACATCGGCAGCGCGCTGGTCGGCCGCAACGACTGCAAAGTGGTGGTGCACTAGCGATGGAAGACCTCTCGCTCCACATCCTCGACATCCTGGAGAACTCGGTCACCGCCGACGCGACCGAGATCAGCGTCGTGATCTCCGAAGACAGCACGGCCGATCGTCTGACTCTGGAAATCGTCGACAACGGCAACGGCATGGACGAAGCCATGAAGAGCAAGGCGCTCGATCCGTTCTTCACCACTAGAACCACCCGGCGCATCGGCCTCGGTCTGCCGCTGCTGGCGCAAGCAGCGCGAGAGAGCGGCGGCGGCCTCGAGCTCGACTCCGAGCGCGGTCGGGGAACGAGGGTTCTGGCCAGCTTCCGGTTGAGCCACCCGGACCGCAAACCGCTGGGCGACCTCACCGCCACACTCGGCGCGATCCTGGCGGGCCGACCGGAGCTCGAGCTTCGATTCGAGCATCGGCGAGACGGCGAGACGCTCTCCAGCCTGGACACCCGCCAACCGACTCCAACCGTTCGGGAATAGGAAATGATCAACCTGACGATCGACGGCAAGCCGGTAGAAGTCGAGGAAGGCTCGACCGTCCTCGAAGCCGCTGAGAGCCTGGGAATCCGGATCCCGACGCTTTGCCATCACAAGTCACTGCGTCCGTACGGCGCCTGCCGGCTGTGTCTGGTCGAGATCGAAGGCCCGCGTCCAGCGCTCCAGGCAGCCTGCATCTATCCGGTGCAGGAAGGGCTGATCGTCCATACCGACGGCGAGAGAGTGCAGCGCAGCCGCAAGATGACG
>JAOTYQ010000714.1 GCA_029861725.1 Acidimicrobiia bacterium
CACTGACCATCCGCTCATTACGTCGCTGACCAGGGCGGACGCCTATCTATAGATTAGATCTTTTAATCCATTGGTCGTGGGTTCGAATCCCACCGGGGGCACGAGCGCCGACCTGGGAAAACGCCCGTGGACCACCACTACCACCCGGCCGACTACAGCCCAACGCTGCCATAAACCTGCCATTACACTGTAAGGACGGCGAGAGAAACACAGCTTGAGCCGGCCGTAGAAGCTCTTCGATCGCCGGGGCCTGCACGACCGCACTCAGCCACCCTGCGACCTTTCGCCCAGCAGGTGAGGGTCGATCAGACCGCCCCGCAGCCGACGACGACCCAGGTCGACGCCGTGATTTCTCGGCGATCGGCAGTGCCGTTGAGTTGTGGTCATCGCCGGTCGATGTTGAGCGTTATCGGGCTGACAGGCTGGCGGAGATCGCCTTGCCCTCGCATCTTGGCAGGATTGTCGGTTCTGGCCAGGTGTGGCACCTCGGCCGAGTTGCTCTTGCCGATGGTCTCTGGGTGGCTAGCTGGTGTCGGTGGCCGGGACCGAAGATCCGATGTGATTGCTGACGACGCTATGGCTCAGGTCCCTCAGACGACGTCTCGCTGTTGGACGGCGACGAGGCCGATCGCGGCGGGGATCGCGGCCCATGCGAGCAGGGCGGCGAGGGCTGCGGGCTGGCTGACATCGTCAGCGACACCGGAGGCGACGCCGGCCAGGGTGCTGGGCATCCATGATGCGGTGTCGCTGGCGAGTTGCACGATGAGCGGGGGCGCGATGATAAGGGCGAGTACTGCTCCGGTGACGGCGCCGCCTACGTTGCGGACAACAGCACCGATGCCGGCACCGAGCACAGCGCCAGCCGCTCCTGCGAAACCTGAAGCGGCTATGACCTGGACGACGTTGCCGGTTGATACCAGGAACCCGAAGTCAGTGGTAGGCAGAGACAGGATCACAGCCAGGACCGTAAGGGCGGCGCCGACGAGTCCGATGACAGCACCGCCGACGGCCACTGCGCTGAGTTGTGCGAGGACCGCTCGGTGCCGTTTTGGGGATGCGAGAAAGGTGGGTACCACGGTGTGGTGGCCGTATTCGCGGGCGACAGCGATGGCCCCGAACAGGCCAGCGATCATCAAAGCGTTGGCCGCGAATGCCATGAGGGACTGCTGGTCGGCTTCGGTCGAGATGAAGGTCTTGGAGCCATCGAAGTCCGTGCCCCAGACAACTGCAGTGGCGTTGATGGCAGCGATCGCAACCAGCACCAGGAGGAACGCCAGCGGCATCTTGGTGCTGGTCAGTTTGCGGAGCTCTGCCCGGATGAGTCGTGTGATGGTCATGGCCGGATGCCCTCCCCGGCGGCTGTTGGATCGGTTGTCCAGCCCAAGAAGAGCTCTTCGAGCGAGCCTGCCCGCGGCGACAGCTCGTGCAAGACGATGCCGGCGGTGAAGGCCCGTTCGCCGATCTCGTCGATCGGCATGTCTGTGATGATCACCCCATCGGGAGTGATCTGTGTTACTGCGCCCTCTCTTTCGACCACAGCGGCGAGCCGGGCGGGGTCAGCGGTACGAGCCAGGGATGCCGCCTGCTGGAGTTCGGCCAGTGATCCCTGGGTGATCATGCGGCCCTTGTCGATGACGATGACGTCGTCAGCGAGATGCTCCACCTCGGCCAGGAGGTGGCTCGACACGAACACGGTTCCACCGGCGGCGGCGTGGGCCCGGAGGAGATCGCGCAGGGTGCGGATGCCCTGGGGATCCAGGCCGTTGCCCGGCTCGTCGAGAACGAGCACAACTGGCTCACCTAGGAGGGCAGCAGCGAGACCGAGTCGTTGCCGCATGCCAAGCGAGTAGGCCCCGGCTCGCCGATCAGCAGCATCGGCGAGGTCGACTTGTTCGAGGACCTGATCGACTCTGGCGTGGGGGATGCCGGTGGCGTCGGCCAGTATCTGCAGGTGGTTGCGGCCACTGCGACCGGGGTGGAACGCGTCGGACTCGATGACCGCGCCGACAGTACGGGCCGGGTCGGGCAGGTCACGGTAGCGATGGCCACCGATGGTCGCGCGCCCTTGATCGGCACTCGCGAGGTCGAGCATGATCTTCATGGTGGTGGACTTTCCCGACCCGTTCGGGCCCAGGAACCCGGTCACTCGCCCGGGCTGCGCAGTGAAACTGAGATCGTCCACAACTGTGTTGTCGCCGTAGCGCTTGGTCAGGTGCTCGATTTCGAGCGCATATGGGCCGCCAGCTCGGGCCTGGGTCGAAGGTTCAGCTCTTGGCGCTCGTTCGCGGGCGCCAGCAGGTGTCTTTGTGGTCATTGGCGCTGCCTCACAGCGACGGCGGGGCGGGCGGGCCCGGGATTGAAGACGGGGCGTGGGTGCTCCGCTCCTTCATCGTTCTCTGGAACCGTCACACCCGTCAGAGCCGAAGGTCCCTGCTTGTCAACTGAAGTACAAAGCCGCGCGAGCTGTCCCGTCGCCGAGCACCAGTCGTTTTGGCGAGCCGATCGGTCAAGGCCGCTCTCGATCGACCCGTCTGCTGGTGGCTCTCATCTCGGCCGTGACAGCATCCGGGCCACCCGATATCACCGCACCAGAATCCCGCTTTGGCGACCGCGAGAACCGGCGTAGTGGCCCGGCATCGGTGGGCCATAATCTTGAGACGCTCGTCCGAGCTGACGTGGCTCTGAGCAACTCCGCCCCCGGGAAGCTCGTTGCCACTCGTCGGACCAACGCCAACCAGCTGGACGGCGACCGCATTGGTCTCCTGGGAGAACGACTCCCCACCCCACATGTCGGACGCCCCCATCGACTTCCGTGATGCGTAGGTCCGGAGTTCAATCTCCGTTCGGGCTCCAGACGGGAACAGGGCAACATCTACGACGCTTCCGAATCGGCGGCCGTCTCGAGCGAAAGCCGCCGCGGGAACCCCGAAACGTCCTCGCCGACATCGGTCGAAGCCTGGTCCTCAGCGCCTAGGAGGCGACTAACCAGCATTTTTCGTCCCGGTAGCGGGTCCGGGGTTTGTGGGGTCACGCTGCGTGGCGGTGGGTGAGGGTTTCGGTCCGGTTGATGGCGGTGAGGAGGGTGGGGGTCCAGGGCCAGTCTTGGTCGAG
>JAOTYQ010000715.1 GCA_029861725.1 Acidimicrobiia bacterium
GCAGCCGCATCCTCAGCCGCCGGCGAAACGTCGACAGCAGCCGCATCCTCAGCCGCCGGCGAAACGTCGACAGCAGCCGCATCCTCAGCCGCCGGCGAAACGTCGGCTTGGGCGTCCTCGGCTGCGCCTCCCTTGTCGATGAGTGCTTGCAGCCCGTAGGCGAAGTCCCGGGGGATCGCCTGGAGTAGTCCGGCCAGCTGTTGCATCGGTGCCGCGATCAGCCCGGCCAGCCTGGCTAGGAGGACCTCACGGGGCTCCAGGTCGGCAAGGCGGCCGACGCCGGCGGCGTCCAGCGGCTCGCCGTCGAGCAGACCGCCTTTGATCACCAGGTCGGGGTTCGTTCTCGCGAACTCCTTGAGCACCTTGGCGATCGACACGATGTCGCCAGCCTCGCCTTCGGGCGTGGTCTCGGTGAACGTCAGGGCCGTGGGTCCGACGAGATGATCTTCGAGATCGACGCCGGCCTCCGACGCCGCTCGGCGAACGAGGGTGTTCTTGTACACCTTGTAGGCACCACCCGCTGGGCGAAGGCTTCGCCGCAGATCGGCCAGAGCCTTCACGCTCAGCCCGCGATACTCGGTGACGAGCACCGACGACGATTGCTCGAGCCGTTCCTTGACCTCGGTGACGATCGCCACTTTTTCCGGTCTCGGGTCACTCATGCTTGCACCTCCTTCCTCGGTTTCGTGTTGGTGATTGGATGTCGATCGGATCCGGAACTCTCCGAGCTCGGGATGATCGACACGAACACGAACCGCACCGGGGAGGTGCACGACGTACGGGTGAAGACCGCCTACCTCGGGATTTGCCCGGCCGGGGCCAGAACCTGAGGTCTCGGGCGAGAGAAGGATTCGATTATGACGCTCGGACCGATGGTCCTTGCGTACCGGGTAGCCAGGCTATCGGGCGCCGGTGACGATCGGGCAGGCCGATCACGTGGCGGCGGTCGTCACCTCGTCGAGCCGGTTCGGGTCGATCTTGACCCCGGGACCCATCGTCGTCGAGAGGGTCAGCTTCTTGATGTAGCGACCCTTCGTCGAGGACGGTCGGACCCGGTTGAGCTCGTCGATCAGCATCCCCAGGTTTGCCCGGATCGCGTCGGGCTCGAAGCTGGCCTTACCGATCGAGACGTGCACGTTGCCGTAGCGGTCGGTTCGGTACTCGACGGTGCCGCCCTTGAACTCGGTGACGGCCTTGGCGGTGTCGGCGGTGACCGTGCCGGTCTTCGGGTTCGGCATCAAGCCGCGAGGACCGAGGATGCGACCCAGCTTGCCGACCTGGGGCATCATCTCCGGGGAGGCGATCGCGAGATCGAAGTCGAGCATGCCACCTTCGATCTCGGCGACGAGCTCCTCGCCGCCGACGATGTCGGCTCCCGCCGCTTCGGCCGAATCTGCCGCCTCGCCGGTGGCGAAGACCGCTACCCGGACCGACTTCCCGGTGCCCGACGGCAGGGCGACCGTGCCGCGCACGATCTGATCCGCTTTGCGAGGGTCGACGCCGAGCGTCAGCGCAACGTCGATCGACTCGTCGAACTTGGCACTCGCCAGTGACTTCACGAGGTCGACGGCCTCGGTCGGCCCGTGCAGGTGCTCGCGGTCGTACCGGCGAGTTGCGTCCTTGTACTTCTTTCCGTGCGCCATGGTTCTCCTCCTTGGCTCCCTGTCGTTTGCGGCCCTGCGGGCCGCTGCACTTACCGAGTTCGCCGCAGGCGAACTCGCGCTCCCGAGGTCAGGTGATCCTCGCGAGATCGTTGGCGTGGTTGACTAGCCGCGGACGGCGATGCCCATCTGGCGGGCGGTTCCGGCGATCTGCTTCTTGGCGGCGTCGATGTCGTAGGCATTGAGGTCGGTCATCTTGATCTCGGCGATCTCGGTGAGCTGCGCATCCGTGATCGTGCCGACGGGCTCACGCAGCGGATCGCTCGCTCCCTTGCCGACCCTGGCAGCCTTCTTGATCAGCTCCGAGGTCAGCGGCGTCTTCAGAATGAAGGTGAACGAACGGTCCTCGAAGATCGTGATCTCGACCGGGACGACCTGTCCACGCTGCGACTCGGTCCGGGCGTTGTAGTCCTTGCAGAAGTCCATGATGGCCAGGCCGTAGGGACCGAGTGCGGTGCCGACCGGCGGTGCCGGGGAGGCCTGTCCGGCTGGGATCTGGATCTTCACGACCGCAAGGACTTGCTTCTTGGCCATTGGCTTTCTCTCGTCTCTCGAACCGAGCCCCTAGAGGGGCGACATGCAAGTGTGCCGGTGGCGGTACCCGCTCACAACGCAACGTGAGTGTTTGGCTGGGGCGAGGCCGCCGTGCAGTGCTCGCTCAGCGAGCGGCTAGATCTTGCCGACCTGAGCGAACTCGAGCTCGACCGGAGTCTCGCGACCGAAGATGTTGACCAGCACCTTGAGCTTGAGCTGGTCTTCGTTGATCTCGACGATCTCGCCCTGGAAGTCGGCGAAGGGGCCCTCCTTGACGCGGACGGTCTCGCCCATGCTGTACTCCAACCGAGGCCGGCCCTTCCGGGTCGGCTCGTCGCCTTCGACCTTCACGGCCAAGAACGACTCGACGTCGCGGCGGGGCAACGGCGACGGCTTGTTCCCGGCTCCAACGAACCCCGTGACGCCGGGAGTGTTGCGCACGACGAACCACGAGTCGTCGTCAAGGCGCATACGGACCAGCAGGTAGCCCGGGAAGACCTTCTTCTGGACGACGACCTTCTTCCCGTTCTTGAACTCGACGACGTCTTCGAGCGGAATGATGATCTCGAAGATCCGCTCCTCCATGTTCATCGACTGGGTGCGGGCCTCGAGGTTCGACTTGACCTTGTTCTCATAGCCCGACTGGGTGTGCAGCACGTACCAGCGCCCCGGCCGGTCGTAGGGTGACTCGCGCTTGGGCGGCGGTGCCGCCTCGACCTCTTGCTCAGCGTCGACGACGGTCTCACCATCGGTCGACTCTGCGATCTGCGCGGCAGGCTCGGCCTCAACAACCGGGTCGGCCCCAGCCTCAACAACCGGGTCCGGCGCGGCAACCGGGTCGGCCCCAGCCTCAACAACCGGGTCGGCCCCAGCCTCAACAACCGGGTCCGGCGCGGCAACCGGGTCGGCCTCA
>JAOTYQ010000716.1 GCA_029861725.1 Acidimicrobiia bacterium
CCGACTTCCAGGAGCTCGTGGCCGGTCGGATGGCCGGCCCGCTGCTGACGCTCCATCACGACGTCCGCGAAACCACGGAAGGCGTCGAGCTCGTCACCGTCGATCGCAACGGCCAGTCGCCCGACTCGCTCGAATCCGGTGTCGTGGGAGCCGGCGGCGAGCTGGTCGATGAGCTCGGGATAGGCGCGGGACGCCGCAGTTGCGAGATCGAGGAGCGGCTCCAGGTCTCGGGTGTTCAGCGCTGGTCCGACGATGCCCGCACCAGCATCGGTGGCCCTGCCTGCGTCGCGGCGATCGAAGAGCACGACCGACGCCCCGAGGTCGGCTGCTCGCTGCGCTGCTGCCGCCCCGACGATGCCGCCCCCGATGACTGCCAGATCATGAGCCACCTGGCGAGTGTAAGTCGTTCAGCGAAGCCGGTTTCTACTCGGGGATAGTGAAGCGGTCGGTGATTCCACAACCTCACGGTCGACGGGTGGATCCTCACCGACGGCAGGCGGCCACCACCTCGCGGTCGACAGGTTGACTATGGTTCGTCGATGGACGACTGGTTGAGCGATTCGATCATGGTCACCCGAGGAGTCGCCGGCGGGGCGATGGGGGCGACTCATCACCTGAGCGAAGAACTGCAGGGCACGTTCCATTACACGATCGGCCCCTACTCCGATCCGGTGTTGTCGATCGCCCCCGGCGACCGTGTGGTGGTCGACACCCGCGATGCGTTCGACGGGGCGATCCAGACCGAGGCCGATATGCCATCGGACAGGTTGACGATGCCTTTCGTCAATCCCCAGAACGGCCCGATCCTGGTGCAAGGAGCCGAGATCGGCGATGCAATCGCCGTCCACATCGAGTCGATGGCTCCACGGGGGGACGATCCCCACGGGGCCTGCGCGATGATCCCCGAGTTCGGCGCTCTCACCGGCACGTCGTTGACGGCGACGTTGAACGAACCGCTGCCGGAGACCGTGCGAGTAGTGAAGGTCGACCATGAATGGGTGTACTGGAGCGACCGGGTGACCCTCCCCTACCGGCCCCACATCGGCACGCTCAGCACGTCGCCCCAGATCGACTCGATCAACTCGCTCACCCCCGACAGCCACGGCGGCAACATGGACCTACCCGATATGGGTCCGGGCAGCATCACGTACCTACCCGTACGCTCACCAGGTGCCCGGTTGTTCATCGGCGACGCCCACGCCTGCCAAGGCGACGGTGAACTGTGTGGCACAGCGGTCGAGTACCAGTCGACCACCACCATCCACGTCGACCTGATCAAGGGCTGGACGCTCGACTGGCCCAGGCTCGAGAACGAGGAGGTGATCATGGCCATCGGCAGCGCCCGCCCTCTGGAGGACGCGACCCGGATCGCCTACCGGACCTTGATCCTGTGGATGGAAGCCGAGTACGGGTACGACCGGTGGGACGCCTACATGATGTTGAGTCAGTGCGGCCGGGTTCGGTTGGGCAACTTCGTCGACCCGAAGTACACCGTGGGCGCAGCCATCAGCAAGAGCTACCTGGAGGACTGATATGGATCTGGGCTTGGCAGGCAAGCGGGCGATCGTCACCGGTGGCACCAAGGGCATCGGGCGAGCCATCGCCGAGACGTTCGCCGACGAGGGGGCCGACGTCGCCATCTGCGCCCGCACCGCCGAGGATGTTGAGGCCACCGTCGAGTTGCTGGAGGCCAAGGGGGTGCGGGCCACCGGACGGGCTCTGGACGTGGCCGACGGTGCGGCCCTCACCTCTTGGGTAGCCGACGTGGCCGAGGAACTAGGCGGGATCGACAAGGTCGTGGCCAACGTCTCAGCTCTGGCTATCGGCCCCGAGGACGAGAGCTGGGAGCAAGGATTCCGAGTCGACATCATGGGCGCAGTCCGCCTCGTGAACGCAGCCATGCCGTATCTCCAGCAGTCCGACTCGGCCTCGATCGTGACCATCTCCAGCGTGTCGGGCCGGGAGATCGACTTCGCCTCCGGTCCCTACGGCGCGTTCAAGGCGGCACTCCTCCACTACACCCAGGGCCTCGCCTACCATCTGGCCGGCCAGAACATCCGGGCGAATACGGTGTCACCCGGCAACACGTACTTCGAAGGTGGGGTCTGGAACCAGATCGAGACCGGCGATCCCGAGCTGTTCAACTCGGCCCTCGCCCTCAATCCGACCGGCCGCATGGGCACCCCTCAGGAGATGGCCGATGCCACCGTCTTTCTGTCGAGCGAGCGGGCCAGCTTCATCACCGGCACCAACCTCGTCGTCGACGGCGCACTGACCAAGGGCGTCCAGGTGTAGCCCACCGGGCGAATGTCACGGCGCGCGCTCAACGGTGGATCGTTGTCCCGGCGTCGCCGGCCAACACGGCGTCGGCGTCTTGCAGAGCGCCGATCGACGCCTCAGCTCCCGTCGTCTCGACGAATCGACAAACGGCCTCGATCTTCGGCCCCATGGAACCAGGGGCGAACCGAAACCTCCGGAGCTCGGCCGGTGTCGTATCGACGATAGGACGGGCCGATGGCTCTCCGTGATCCAGGTACACGGCGTCCACGTCGGTCAACACGATCAGTCGATCGGCGCCGAGGGCCTGAGCCAGCAGCGCGGATGTGAGATCCTTGTCGACGACCGCCTCGACACCGACGAGTTGATCACCGATCACGGCGACGGGGATGCCACCGCCTCCGCCGGCGACAACGACTCTGTCGGCTTCGAGCAGCACCTCGATCGCTTCGAGCTCAACGATCTGCTGGGGTTCGGGGGATGGCACGACGCGGCGAAAGCCTTGCTCGCCCTCGACCAGGTGCCAACCGTTCTCCTCGGCGAGCCGTTGCGCCCTGCCGTGGCGGTACCACGGCCCGACGGGCTTGGTCGGATGGTGGAACGCAGGGTCATCCGCCTCGACGACCACCCGGGTGAGTACGGCCGCCACCAAGGCCGGATCGAGGAATCGCGAGAGGGCCTGGACCAGCAGGTAGCCGATGAGACCGACGCTCTCGGCGTCGAGAACGTCGAGCGGGGGAGCCGGCGTGTCCGGATCGGACGCCGACTGGAGCGCCAGCAGCCCGACCTGGGGTCCGTTCCCATGAGTGACCACCAGTCGGTGGTGCGTA
>JAOTYQ010000717.1 GCA_029861725.1 Acidimicrobiia bacterium
CGTCAGGATGCGTCGCCGCGTCGGGTGCGCCAGTGCGGCGAAGACCAGCTCCAACCGATCGAGATCGGCAAGGCCTTTCGGCTTCGGCGTCACGCCTCAACGACCAAGGGCTTGAAGTGAGGGAACTCCATCGCCGGTAGCCCGTGGCGGGCCTCGCACAGAGGTCGCATCGCCTCCCAGATATCGGCGACATCGGGGTGATCGTGGGCCCGCACCGCGGCCTCGCCACTGACCCATTCGAAGATCGACACGAAGACCGGCTCGTCGCCTTGGTGGTCCAGCCCGACATACAACCGCTCGGGCGTGTCCGTGACGAGCCCGAGCCGATTGAGCGTCGCCCAGTGCCCGTCGAGCAGGCTCAGGAACTCATCGACGGCCTCCGGTCGAACACGGAAGGTGCAGATGACGGTCTCAGACAACTCCTCAGACAAACGCATCGTCAAAGTATTGCCAGATTCTTAGCCTCTGTGCTAAGTAACGGGGCAACCAGACCGACCAGAGGAGGACACCGATGGCGATCACTGGTGTGCATGCACTGCTGTACTCATCGCAGCCGGAGGAGCTCCGGGCGCTCCTGGCCGACGTGTTCGGATGGGACAACGTCGACGACGGTCAAGGTTGGCTGATCTTCGCGCTACCGCCGGCCGAGATCGGGGTCCACCCAGGCGACGCACCAGCCCACCAGCTCTCGTTCATGTGCGACGACCTCGACGCGACGATCGCCGAGCTCGGCGCAAAGGGCGTCGAGTTCACGGGCGAACCGGTCGACGAGGGCTGGGGCATCGTCGTCACGATGGTGCTTCCAGGCGAGGTGGACGTGATGCTCTACCAACCTCGCCACGCAACCGCGATCTGAGCTGGACGCTCGATGACCAGCGGGAAGAAGACGCCGCCCGAGCTGTGGGCCGAGCGGCTTCGAGCGATCTGCCTGGACTACCCCGAGGCCACCGAGCAGGAGACCTGGGGCCATCCGACGTTTCGAGTGAACGACAAGATCTTCGCCGGCATGGGGACCGACGACGATGGGCTGACCGCGATGTCGATGAAGGCCGAGCCGGGCGCCCAGGGCGGTCTGCTCGACGAGGGTCACCCGTTCTTCTACCCGAAGTACGTGGGATCGAAGGGCTGGATCGGTGTCGTGGTTGACGGACAGACCGACTGGGATCGCATCGCCGACCTCGTCGACGACAGCTATCGTGCCATCGCTCCGAAGAAGCTGGTCAAGCTGCTCGACGAGAGCCGATCACGCGAGTCTCAATAGGCGTCACGCCAGCCGAGAGTGCCACAATGATTCCCCGTTGCGACCAGGGGTTTGCGGTGACCGACAGCGCAGTTGAACCGAGACCGATCCGGCGACTGCTGATCGCCAACCGGGGCGAGGTGGCGGTCCGGATCGCGCGGGCCGCCAGCGACCTCGACATCGAGACGGTCGGGGTCTTCTCCACCGACGACGCCGGGTCGCTCCACAACCAGGTCGTCGACCGGGCGGTCGGACTCGACGGGCGGGGTGTGGCGGCCTATCTCGACATCGACGGTGTGGTCGGTGTCGCCCGCAACGAAGGCTGCGACGCCATCCATCCCGGCTACGGCTTCCTGGCCGAGAATCCGGAACTGGCCCGCCGGTGCGGGGTCGAAGGCCTCCTGTTCGTGGGCCCCACGGTCGACAACCTCGAGCTGTTCGGTGACAAGACCCGGGCTCGGGCCGCCGCGTCGGCAGCGGGATTGCCGGTGCTGGCCGGGATCGATCGGGCGGTGTCGCTCGACGAGGCCCGTGCCTTCTTCCTCGAGCTCCCGGCGGGATCGGCGATGATGGTCAAGGCCATCGCCGGCGGCGGCGGCCGAGGCACCCGAGCCGTGCACGACCTCGCCGAGCTCGACGCTACCTATGAGCGGTGCCGATCGGAGGCCGCAGCAGCGTTCGGCGTCGCCGACCTCTATGTCGAGCAGCTGGTGGACCACGCCCGTCACATCGAGGTGCAGCTCGCAGGCGACCATGCCGGTACCGTCGCTCACCTCGGCGAGCGGGAGTGCTCGGTGCAGCGCCGATACCAGAAGATCGTCGAGATCGCACCCGCCCTCAACCTCGACGACGATCTGCGTGATCGCCTCCACGACGCAGCGGTTCGATTGGGTTCGAGCGTCGACTACCGCAACCTCGGCACGATCGAGTTCCTCGTCGCCGACGGAGCCGGGCAGCAAGGGTTCGCCTTCATCGAAGCCAACGCCCGCCTCCAGGTCGAGCACACCGTCACCGAGGAAGTGACCGGCGTCGACCTCGTCCAAACCCAGATTCGGCTGGCCGAAGGGGCTGCCCTCGCCGACCTCGGTGTCGACGGAGGTCGAGCCGGCCAGCCGCGGGGCTACGCCATCCAGGCCCGGGTGAACCTGGAGACGATGGAAGCCGACGGCTCGGTCCGTCCAACCAGCGGTACGCTCACGGCCTATGAGGCCCCGAGTGGGCCGGGCGTCCGCACCGACGGATTCGGCTACACGGGCTACGAGACGAGCGTCTCGTTCGACTCGCTGCTGGCCAAGGTGATCACCCACTCGGCCTCTCCCGACTTCGGCCGAGCGGTCAACCGCACCACCCGCGCCCTGACCGAATTCCGCGTAGAGGGTGTGGCCACCAACATCGACTTTCTCCTCGCCGTGCTCGCCAGGCCGGAGCTCACCGCTGGAGAGATCCACACGCGCTTCATCGACGACCACATGGCCGAGCTCGTCAGCGCCATCGGCCAACACCGGCGCCGGCACGCTACCGGAGCTGGGGGCAGCGGTTCGAAGCCCGAGGCCGGAGCGGGCCTGGCCGGGGCCCAGGTCGACACCTCCGACCCGCTGGCCCTCTTCGCTCACGACCAGGCCGTCAAGTCCACCGCAACCGACGAGGCCGGCGTCGGGGCGCCCGACCTGTCTGGCCCCGAGGGATCGATCGGCGTGCCCGTGCCGATCCAGGGGACGATCGTATCGGTCGCGGTCGGCGAGGGCGATCAGGTGCGGGAGGGCACGACGCTGGCCGTCATGGAGGCGATGAAGATGGAGCACGTCATCGCCGCCGACCGGACCGGTGTGGTCACCTCGGTCGGCTGCTTGGTCG